>CALUVP010000114.1 GCA_944324215.1 Candidatus Gastranaerophilales bacterium
ACTTGCATGTATGAAGCACGCCGCCAGCGTTCGTCCTGAGCCAGGATCAAACTCTCCATTGTCAGAAAGTTTATGTCCATTATCTTACCTCTTAGTAAGACGCTCGAACTTCATTTTTGTCCTTATCATTTAACGAATTAACAAGTTTTTCGTCTTTAGCTATTCTGTTGTCAATGTGCTTTATTACATCATTGAGCCACTTATTTTTGCTATTTATATAAAATTCTAGGCTCTTTATTTTCGTGAAGACGACCAGACTACTTTCATTCCTCCAGCTGTATATTTCATACTTCATCTACACCGGTTTTTCAACCCCGTCAGTTCTCTCAACCGACATCTATTATCATATGACATCAATTTTAAATGTCAATACCTTTTTTTTATTTTTTTATTTTTTTATTTACATTTCTTAAAAATAAAAGAAAAAGGCTCTTATAAAGCCTTTTGTGAAAGTGTAGAAAAATTTTTCAATCCCTTTATTCCGATAAGCTCATTAGTTTGTCCATCACGACGTCCATTACATCCGGTGCAAATTCTTCGCCAAATTCTTCTTGTACTATACCATATATCATCTCAAATTGTTCCATATAACTAGCAACCCGATCCTGTGTTGCAGAATCTACATTCCCTATTTCTGATACGTTTGGTGCTGCTACATATAAATTGTTATTTGATAAAAATTCCATGACCTTTGAAGGATCTACTTGAGTGTCCTCATAGTTATTTACTGCTGGATTATCTTTCTGCGAATCTGACTCTTTCGAAACATCATCCCTGCGCTGAGGAATATAACCTCCTACACCGTAATTGCCATATCCTGAAAGTCTTCCTATTCCGTCTGTCATTTTTCTACTCCTTTTCTTTTCTTTATACTCTGTTTATCGGCATTTTTTTTGAAAACTTTAGGATTTTCGATAATATTGTTACAAATCGTTACAAAACCCTTTACACATAAAAAAAGTACCGCACTTTGCGGTACTTTTTTCGATTGTTTTCTGACTTGTTAATCTATCATCGGGAATGCACGGACTACAGTTACTGAACCATCTACATTCTTCCTTACACCTGTATTTATTTGATCATCATCTAAATCCGCTGCGTATGCCACCGGAGTATAAACTTGATTCATATTTACTGATTGGTTTTCAAAACTCCTTAAAACTTTTACGTTTTCATTACCATCCGGAATTGGATCCGGGTCTGGTTCTGGAACAATCGGCGCATCAGGGCCTATGAGATAAGTGTTCTCACCCTTTATCTGAGTTCCTTGATTATAGCCATTTACACCATTTGTTAAATTATAAGTAATCTCTTCATTACCATTTATAGTCACAACCTGATTATCACGTATGTTAGTATAGTTCAATGTGTAATCTCTTGAAGGGAAATCAACTTTCAACCTATCAGTCTCTTTACCTACATTAATATTATTAGCGTGTACATCATTGCCTGTAATTTCTATGTACTTGCCAGGAGCAGTTATATTTATGTCTCCTGCATTTGCTCCTGTAACTCTAACATCACCTGATGAAGAAATGTATGTTGAAGCACTTGTTGGAGTCTCAATCTTACTTATTGTTCCACCGGTAATATTTATATTACCAGGAGTTCCTACACTATCCGGAATTGGAATGTAATTCTCCATAATATTAATTACTTTTTCATCAACAGACATAGCATCAGTGGAAGTTAAGCCACCAAGATAACCATTTGAAGAGAATTCATATTCATTAGCTGATAAAACAGCTTTTCCATCGGTTAATACGTTTAAAGTATCAGAAGCCAATGATATTTTGTTAGCTGTTGTATCTATTGTTGTCATTACATGACCGTTCTTCGCATGAGCAGAGAAATCACCACCAACAGTTAGTTTTCCGTCTGCCAACTGTTTAGCATCATAATCATAACCGCCAATGTGAATATTATCTTCTGCTTCTACACTTAAATTTCCACCAACTTGAGTGTCACCAATAACGTGTATAAAATGTTTTGTAGGTTTACAATTTACATTATTTGTAGAAACGTCACGAGTTATCAATGTAGCATCTTTTGTTACATTGATATCACCAGCATCCAAGAAGCCACCGCCGTTTGCCATTCGTAAATTTCCGTCGACCTTGGCATTTCTCAAAAACATTTGAGCACCATTGCCTTTTACGTCAACATCACCATTCATTACAAGCTTATTGCCGTTATTTACTTTATTCATTATAACATTTCCGCTTGTCAAAACTTTAACATCTCCGTTTATTGTGCCACCATCAACTATCTCAAAAGCGCCCACGTCATTAGTTACATATAAATCACCATTTATATTCATTGCTGTTAATCTTGTCACTGTCTGATCTTTCGTCGGCTGTTTTTCACCCAACGCTATATAATCTTGGCCATTCGCAGTTACCAAACGAACATTCTTTGCCGTTATTGTGGAATTAGCTGCATTAATTCCGGCTGCGACTATACTATAATCTCCACCTATATCAAAAGTCGAATTCTTTATCTGAATAGGAATTAATTTGCCGTCTTGATACAACTTTATAAACTTTGCTTCAGACAAATCCTCTATTTTTAAATTCGACATATCCTGAGTTGTTATCATGGCATCTCCTGCTGTAGTAAACTGAGCACCATCAAACAAAACACCGTTTGGATTTGATATAATTAGCTGACCAATCCCGTTATTAGCGTTAATTTGACCATAGATTTGAGACATGCCGTGGTTTACAGTATTCAAAATTGTTAAATTGTTTGAACCACTTACTGCATTGAAATTTAAGGATTCACCCTTATTGATATTCAAGGAATCCCAGTTTACGTGAGCATTGCCATTAAAATTCAAATCAGCAGTACCTGCGCCTGTTGTCATATCAACAAAACCACCCTGTGTATTGTTGATTAAAGCACCACCTATACCAACACCTAAGCCTGTATCTATTGTTGCATACGAAACCTGCATTGTCGCAAACACACTGCTTAATACTAACGCAGAAATTTTCTTCTTTAAATTTTTCATACAATACACCTTCTCTTTCGACTCATTTCTATCATACTATTAAAAAATTTAAAAATAAAAATATTTGCCCTAAATAAGGCAAATATCAAGAAAATTGTTACATTTATTAATAATGTTCTATCCGACGATTGCTTTATATATGAGGCTTGATGCTTTTACTATAAAATCTTTACCTTGCGGGGCATTGTGAGGACGATTTGCTAATATTACCACTATATACTTCTTTCCATTCGGCGCATATACTATACCTGCATCACCCAACATCGTACCTATATCACCAGTTTTATGAACAAACAATGCTCCTTCACCCAACCCAGCAGCTATTAATCGATTGTTCTTTACATGACTCATATAATCTATTATGTATTCTCGAGAATTTATATTTAAAAAACCAGGATTATCCAAATTATACAAGATTTTTGCCATATCCTTGGCAGTAGTCTTGTTTGTACCCTTCAAATCAGGAAGCCAGGTTCTTACATAAGTCTTTGAAATTCCCCAATCACGCAAACCTATATTTATATCATCCATGCCACCCAATTTCGACATCAACATGTTAGTAGAAGTATTATCCGAATCCTGTATCATAGTCTTTGCTAATTGATCTATTGTATACTTCACTCCTGTTCTTGCATATTGTAAATTTCCTGATCCCGGAGATTGATAATAGTCCGTTAACATCATGTCATCATATATCGTTAATTGGTTCGCCTCTATTGACTTAAATAAACGTACTAATACAGGAAGTTTTATAATACTTGCTGCAGAATATAACTTGTCACCATTTATATCAATAAAACGACCGTTCTCATACTCCCACACATAAATAGACGGTTTTATCATTGGATACTCACGCATTAATGATACCAAAAGAGTCTTTAAGTCTTTCATTTCATTTGTTTGATACATCGTAGTTATCTCACTGTGAGTCTTTTGAATAGTAGGCGTCAATAGCAAGCGATTATTAAATAAATCATTACTTATATAATTAGTCGTTGGATTTGAAATTGAATACAAATCAGCATCCTTCGGACGACTATATTCATTTTTCGCCATATGATACTGCTCCGATATATTCATCGGAAGCTCTGTTGGAAATATGACATTTTTTATTAAATTATTGTACGCTAACGGAAATACAAAATAGGCAAATGCAAATAAAAATGTTAAAACTACAACTGTTCTAAAAATCTCAACTGCAGAATTTCTTCTTTTTTTAGGATGCTTTATAACATTCAATTTCCCGTTTGAAACTACACGCAAACGCCTTAAATCATTTACCTTTTGCTGTTTATACGCGTACAATGAATTTCCTCCACTACCCCTTCACCTAATTATATTAACATCATACACTTAAATTTTTAATCCTTCAAATAATGTAATAATTTTTAATTTTACAATCTATTACCTTTTATTACTAGGACTTGCGAATAATGATATTTCCCAAAATATCTATAAAATGTTATTAAAAGGAGATTTTATGAAAAAGTTTTTTATTATTACGTTACTATTAGGCTTTGCGCTTCCTTTAAAAGCAGTGTGTCCTGTTGATGATAATGCTACCGTATGCACTTTACCAGGTTTCAGAGAACCTTTTACACCTACCTATAGTCCTAAAAGCAACATAAATGAATTTGCAGACTCGCCAGAAGCACGTTTAAATCCTATACATAGAGATGAAGAGATCCAAAAACAAACAAGAGAATTTGATCCGATTGAAAGTAATTTTAACTATAACTCAAGTTGCCAATTCGGCGTTTGCCTCGAAAACAGAGAAAAACCTCTCTTCCAATTAAAATCAAAGTAAATTTTAAAAGCCCGAAGATAAACATCGGGCTTTTTTTCTTATAACATATTCTTTCTTATTTTTTCTTTTGCTTTATCAATTTCTTTTATTCTTTTTTCTATGCTTGATACTTGTTTTTTCAAAGCTTTTCTCTCTGTTTTTATAAGTTTATATTGAGCATCAACATCCGCATACTTAGTCTTACAATTTAACAAATCATTTCTTATATCCACTTGCGCATTATCTAATTGCAATATTGCATTTTGAATATTTCCATTGCCCACTGCATCGCCATCAGTAGAAGAAGGTAAGGATTTATTTACTGTATTTATTGTTTGAGGAGTACCATATTGGGTATCATTAAAATCTAATGGTGTAAACGCATTTCCATCAGCAAAAACTACTCCATTTAATGTAAATAATGCTACAATTAAAAAAACTATTCTCTTCATACAATCTCTCCTTTTACGTAAATACACTTACATGATATTACACTTTTGTTTATTTCCAATCCTTTATTAAATGTATAAAAATAGAACTTTATTAAAAAATGTAAATTTTTTCCCATATTTTAGCAATCCTTAAAATTTACCTTTTTTAAATAGACAAAGGAGTGCTGGTTATGAATGATGGATTAAAAACAACAAAACTTGAACAACAATATGTTCAAGTGCAAATTCGATCCGGCAATAATAGTAAACCAAAGTATTTTAATGTGCCTAAAAATCAAGCTGATGCTTTCACAACTGAGTACAAAAAAAATACTAAAAAAAATTCTATTATTGTTAATACAACTTTTGTATCTTCTATTTTTGGCGCTGTAATTATTGCAAATCGCGCTACAAAAAAACTCTCAAATAGCGTATTAAAGTGGATCATAGGCTGTGCTGCAGGCATTGCTGGGGCTACGATCTCAATTATTGGAACTAGTAATTATATTGACAATAAAAACAATAAAATCTTACAAAAATATAATGCTCAAGAAATTAATTACAATGCTTAATTAAAAACTTATCCCTGAACACCTTGTGCACCTGAAACTATTTCTACAAGTTCCTGAGTAATTGCTGCCTGACGAGCTTTATTATAATCAATCGTGAGAGTGTTTATCATTTCTTCTGCATTATTTGAAGCTGCTGACATAGCAGTCATTCTGGCTGCCAATTCGCTCGCATTAGCTTCTAACAGAGCTTGATATATAGAATTTGAAATATACATCGGAACCAATTGCTGTAACACAGCATGTACAGATGGTTCAAATTCCATCACTGGATCAAGTTCGTGCTCTTCTGCTTTTTCAACCTTTACCGGCAAAATATCCCAAGATTGAACACTGTAAGACATCATATTATTAAAATGGGTTGTAATGATATCAATGCGATCAATAGTACCTAAAACAAAATCTGCTGCAATGTCTTCGGCTATTAAATTTGCACCTGTGGCCGTCGGAGTGTTTGCAATACTTATGTAACTTTGTTTTAATTCAAAATTACCTTTTCTATGCTTAAATGCAGAAACAGCTTTTTGCCCAACAGGATAAATTACAGTATAAATCCCATTATCACTGTTATCCTTAATTCTCTTTAGAGCAGCTTTTATAATATTTGCATTATAAGCACCCGCCAAACCTTTATTTGAAGTTATAACAAGCAGGCCTTCCGACTTCACAACCCTTTCTCTTAACAATTCTGGATAATTATCCAAAGCCCTCGGAACATTCAAACCTTGAACAGAGTATTCTCCAGCTTGAGTCAGCATTTTTCTGAACATTTGCATAAGCTCATCCGAAAAAGGTCTTGCTGCCTTTACGGTGGACTCTGCCTTCTTAACTTTTGCAGCAGCAACCATCTTCATTGCTTTAGTTATTTTTTTTGTATTTTGTACACTCGAAATTCTACTTTTTATATCTTTTAAGTTTGGCATTGAATCATCCTTATCTCAACTTCAAATCAAGCCCTTTCTTGATTAAAAGTAATGCTAACAACACTATTAATATTGATTCCAGAAATGGGCAAGGTATCATATAGAATAAGAACGTTTTTACCATTATGTACAACAGCAAGAACGATCCTAATAACATAAACGCAAGCCTATTAAATTTCCAAGCACCTTCAGAATTATCCTTAAAATAATTTACATATTCGACATCAGCAATATGCCTACATTTTTTGGATTCCTTGCAAATATAGAAACCTTTGTACTCTTCTGCACACTCTAAACACAAAGCTTTACCGCAGGATTTACAAACTACAAAAGCATCTCTATCATGGTGATTGAAGCATTTCATTCAATATTCTCCTATAAGTTTTTTCCGTAAGCCTCTAAATGCTGTTTTAATGAAGAGATATCTTCGTCAGATAACTTATCACCAACATTTAATTTTGCACTCAACTCTGGCATATTTGCTTCGAAATATTCAAACCAACCAGATTTATAATCATTAATTTTTGTATTATCTACTTCGTCCAAATATCCTTCATTTGCAGCAAATAAGATAGTTACTTGCTGAGCTACTGTTAGCGGATTATATTGAGGTTGTTTTAAGACTTCTGTCAATTTCTGTCCTCTTAGAAGTTGCTTTTTAGTTGCAGCATCCAAATCAGATGCAAACTGAGCGAAAGCTTCAAGTTCTCTAAACTGAGCTAAGTCCAAACGAAGTTTACCTGCTACCTGTTTAATCCCCTTAGTTTGAGCAGCGCCACCTACACGAGAAACTGATATACCAGCATTTATTGCAGGTCTTACGCCTGAGTTAAACAATGATGATTCCAAGAATATCTGACCATCTGTAATTGAAATTACGTTGGTAGGAATATATGCTGAAACATCACCTGCTTGAGTTTCAATAATAGGAAGTGCTGTTATGCTGCCACCCCCAAGCTCATCATTCAATTTTACGGCTCTCTCTAGCAATCTTGAGTGTAAATAGAATACATCGCCAGGATATGCTTCACGTCCTGGTGGTCTTTTTAAAAGTAAACTCATCGCACGATAAGCCTGAGCGTGCTTTGTCAAATCATCATAAACAATAAGCACATGCTTACCTTGTTCCATAAATTCTTCCGCTATTGCGACTCCTGCAAAAGGTGCTATATATTGTAATGGTGCAGGTTCATTTGCAGTAGCCGAAACTATTATAGAATAATCCATTGCACCATGTTTTTCCAAAGTTTTCGCTAATTGTGCTACTGTAGACGCCTTTTGACCTACAGCTACATAGATACAAATTACGTCTCCACCTTTTTGATTTAATATTGTGTCAATTGCAATAGCAGTCTTACCGGTTTGTCTATCACCGATAATCAATTCTCTTTGACCTCTTCCTATTGGAGTAAGAGCATCAATAGCTGTCAAGCCTGTTTGTAAAGGCTGGTGTACTGATTTTCTTGCTACAATACCAGGAGCTACTCTCTCTATTGGTCTTGTCTTATCAGTAACAATTTCACCTTTTCCATCGATTGGACGACCTGTTGGATTTACAATTCTTCCGATCAATGCATCACCTACTGGAACTGAGGCGATACGTCCAGTAGTCTTTACTGTCATACCCTCTTTAATATGAGTGTACTCACCTAAAATAACTACACCGACATTATCTTCTTCCAAGTTTAATGTTATACCTAAAGTTCCTCTACCGTCTTCAAATTCAACTAACTCATTTGACATAACGTTTCTTAGGCCATATATTCTCGCAATACCGTCACCTACTTCCAAAACGCTCCCTATATTTGAGATTTCAGCCTTGGCTTCGTAATTGCGAATATTTTCTTTTAATATTGAACTTATCTCATCAGGATTAATTACTGCCATATTTTACCCTTTCTGTTATTTAAGCACATTATGTTTGCTCTTTTGTTTTTATCCCTTTATTATATGTTTTCGGATATTTTCTAATCTGTACCGTATACTGTTATCAACTACTGTTTCTGATATATTGAAGACTAAGCCGCCTATTATATTAGAATCAACAAACCAAGTCGATATAATTTCTTTATGAAGCTTCTCTGCTAACTTACTTCTTATATAATCTTTTTTGCCTTCATCCAATTCTATAGCTGATGTCACATTCACTCTTATAATATTCTTTTCTGCTTCTAACTCTCGTTGAAATTCTTGCTCTATTGCACTTAAATATCCTAAACGATTCTTAGAATTTACTACAGTCAAAAACTTGAACACTATCGGCATTAGTCGCGTCTGAAATAAACGAGTAAGAACTGAAAGTTTTTCCTCTTGCGTAACAACAGGACTTGTTAAAATTTCTACTAATTCATTAGATGATGCAATATTATTATTTACATCCTTCAACCCTGCAAGAATTTCTTCTTTAGAAATTCCACCCTCTTCATTGGCTAAATCTATTAGAGCTTTCGCCCATCTACGCGCAACAAGTTCTGTACCTTTTAATTTTACATTGGGCCCCATTATATTGCCACTCCATTTAAAGCATCTATACTTTCATCTATTAACCTGTTATGCAAATCAGGATTTCTTTTTAGTTCTTCAATTATATGACTTTTAGCAACCTCAATTGACGCAACCGATGCTCTTTTTAAGATATCATTCTTCAAAAGTCCTGCTCTTGCCTCTATGGATTTTTGTGAATTATCCTTAATACTTGTCACTGTTCGATGAGCATCAGCCAAGAGCTTGTCACCTACCATTTGAGCATTTGACTCAGCTTTTTTTATTATTTTCTCAATTTCTTCTTCTATATGAGAAACTGAATCCTCTATCTTGCGCAAATCTTCTTCAGAATTCGCTTTTGCAGTCTTTGAATCTTCTATACTATTAACTACAGAAACCCTCGATGACTCAATCTTCTCTGACACATTTATCTTCTTACATACCCAAACTATTATGCCAAAGAAAATTATAAAGTTAAAAAGATTTGTTCTTCCTATATAATTTAAGATTTCACCAAAACTGTACATCTTACCGTTCCTTATTATTGATAAAGAATTCTATTGACATCATCATTATTGAAGCCTTGGACGTCACTTCTATAACCAATGACTTTCTCTACTATATCATTTGCTAAATCTGACATTCTTAATTTTAGACCTTCTTTTGTTTCTTTGGAAACATTTAATAAACCAGCATCTGCCATATCGTATTCAGACTCAGCATCTGCTTGAGCTTGCTTCACTATTGTATCTTTTTTAGATTTGTAGTCAGAAACCTTTTCAGAATATATTTTCTTCGCATCACCCCTAGCACCATTCAATCTTTCTTCTTTCCTGTTAGAAATTTCTTCCATCTTTTTATGATTTTCTTCTGCAGAGCGCAAATTTCCATCTATAAAGTCCCTTCTTTGAGAAACTATTTTCAACATTGGCTCATAAAGAATTTTATTCATCAAAAAGACGAATATTATAAAAGATACTATTGTTACTAAAAATGTTGCGTTAAATTCCATATTTCTAACCTTTTGTAAATAATAGACTTTACAAATTTTAATCCTTATAAAAGAAATCTAGCCCATCATACCAGATAACTTCATGGCAATTACTAATGCATAAATAGCACAAGCTTCTGCAAGAGCAGCACCAACCAAGAAGAAACCTACAGCCTTACCTGCAATTTCCGGTTGTCTTGAAATTGCATCCATCAAACCTTTTGTTGCAACACCAATACCAAGTCCGGCACCTATTGCACCAAAACCCATTGCTATACCTGCACCTAATTGTGCTAGATCTGAAATTGTTTTTACTTCTTCCATTTTTTTCTCCTTCTTATCGTTATTTTTTCTTTCTTAATTAATGCTCATCATTTACAGCAGTTGCTATATAAACCGTAGTCAACATTGTAAATACTAACGCTTGTACACATGCTACCAATATTTCAAAAAACATTATCGGTAAAGGTAAGCCCCAAGCGCACAAACCTAACAATGCTGTAATTAAAATTTCGCCGGCTAAAATATTACCAAAGAGTCGTAATGCCAGAGTTAACGGTCTTGTAAACAATTCCAATATTTCTACCAACATTGAAATGATTCCAACGAAAGAAAATTCATGTAACAAAAATTTTCCCTTCTTTTTTATCAAACCGGCTGTAACATAATATATTAAAACTATAACAGCCAAACCTGCCGTTAAATTTATATCATTAGTTGGGGAAGCAAACTCTCCTGCTTTTAACTCTATCATCTTCATCGGAAGCTGCCCCATTAAATTTGCAGTTATTATGAACAAAAATAAAGACGCAATTAGTGGAAAATGTTTTTTACCCTCTTTCGGTATCATACCTGTCACCAATTCCGAAAAATATCCCAGTATTCCCTCAAAAACAAGCTGAAGCTTAGTTGGAAATATAGTTAATTTTCTTGTTGCAATAAAAGAGATTAATAACAAAAACAGCATAGCAGCCCACATTGTTATCAAAGTATCCATGTTAAACGCCATTGAATGACCTGCTATAACTTTATTTACAATCCAATGTCCTTCACTCATTGAACAACCTCTCTTCTATATATCGGAACCCCATTTCCCATTTGATACTAGCACAAAAATAATACTTATGCAATGGATATTTTAATCTATTCGGATATGAGCATTATCTGTCGTTATCATTTCACTTTCTGTTTCATAATACTCGTTCGTTAATTGTGTATCTGTAATCTTAACATTTACAAGCTGTTGTAAAACTTTTATATAATCTAGGCATTTTTTTCCTTTTATTCCCTGTGTCTCCATTTGTATTTCGCCATTTGGAAGGAGCCTTATCTTCATTTTTTTTGACATATTTACTCCAAATTTACTGTTATTACAATTGTATTATCATCATAGATTTCTTCATTTTCTATCTGCATATTATTTTCTTTAAGCTTTGCAACTATGTTATTATAGCTTTCTTCCTGAACATTTACTGTATATTCGTTTCCAAGCTCGGTTAATTTTGATTCCGCATCATCTGTATCCAAACACTTTATTACCAAATAATACGGTTTTTTTTCTGAGTTTCTCTCAAACTTGAGCTCATAACTTCCTGTATAACAGGTTATTACACCGTAGTCGCTTTCGCTTAATCCTCTGACACCATGCTCTTTTAGAGTTTTTATTAATAAAGTCTTGTCCATAAAAGGAGTTTCTAAACTTTTTTCTATAAAATGCTTCTCTGAAATTATTTGAGCTTCACAGTGTGGCTGTATTTGTTCGCAATTTTCTTCCTGAATCACCTCTGTATTATAAACATTAGCCTTTGCAGAATTTGTATCTAATATCTGCGATTGTTCAACAATAGTCTGTTTTGCTGTTTCAACAACTATAGCCCCAACAACCCAAGCCAAGGCATATGGTATTGCAAGTATAGTGCAAGACATAGTTTTCTCCTTTTATTTAAAAATCAATTGTTCTACCACCTCTGCTGGCTGTAATATTTTCTTTATTATCTTCTCGTTTATATTGCTTCATATCCGAAGTCTTTGTGGCAGATACAGCTCTGACATTTGCCCATGCACGCAATGCTAATATTTGTTCGCGTTGTGTTGTTGAAAGCGGAACTGTATTTGCAATATTTTTCGCCAAATCTTCAAATTTTAAAGGTCGATTTTCAAAAAACGCATCACATAAAGAAGATATCACAACCTGCTCTATTTCTGATCCTATAAAACCTTCCGTCATTTTTGCAAGCTGAGTACATATATTCTTTACTCCTGCGACCTCACTTGCAACATCTTTATCTTTCAAACGTTTTTCCAAATGAAGCTTAAAAATTTCTTTTCTTTCCGATAGTGTCGGCAAATCTACAAAAAATATTTCATCAAAACGCCCTTTTCTCAAAAGCTCCGGCGGTAAATTATTAATATTATTTGCTGTTGCTATAACAAAAACTGGAGCTTCTTTTTCCTGCATCCAAGTTAAAAACTGACCAAAAATTCTTGAAGAGACACCGCTATCACCATTTGAACCAATTCCACTCAAACCCTTCTCTATTTCATCTATCCACAATATGGATGGAGCTACAGCTTCCGCTGTTGAAAGCGCTCGACGCATATTTTCTTCAGAACTGCCTACTAAACCTGAAAAAACTTTTCCAAAATCTAGCTTTAATAAAGGCAACTGCCAAATTTTACTCATTGCTTTTGCTGTCAAACTCTTACCACAACCAGGAACACCCGTAACTAAAACACCTTTTGGCGCAGGAATGCAATACTTCTTTGCACTCTCTGACCAAGAATTATTACGTTTTAACAGCCAATTCTTCAGATTATCCAAACCTCCGATATCTTTAAGAGAATAATCTGATTGAATAAATTCTAAAATACCGGTTTTTTTAATTACCTGAACTTTTTCTTCCATTATTATAGGTAAATCTTTAATATCAATTTTTCCATCGTTTACCATTGCTAAAGCAAAAGCACTCTCTGCTTCTTGTAAAGTTAAACCCAGTGCTGCTTTACAAAGTTTATCTTTCTCTTCTTCTGATAAACTTGCCTCTATTCCTGCATTTTGTTTTAGCATACTTTCAAATTTTGATTTTATTTCATTTAGCTTTGGTAATGGAAAATCAAATATTGTAATTTCTTTCTGCAAAGACTCTGGAATCAACAATTCCGGAGATATAAAGAAAATTGTTTTCCTAAAAGTACCCAATTTCAAATCAGGAATTATATCTCTTATTTTCCGTATTACGTTATAATCAGGAGTTCTGTTTTTAGGGCCAAAGTTTACATAAAAATCGTACAATATAAACACTGCATCCTTATCATAACGCTTTACATAATCTAACATCTTGCAAGGACAAGTCGTATCTGCTATAGATTTATTAGCTGATTCATTTCTTAGACCATCAGTTTGAGTCCAAGTAAAAACTTCTCGCTCATACTTTACCTGTTTTACATCCGTCACAACGGATTTTATATATTTTGTTACTCTGTCCTCTTCAAATGTTGATATATAAATTAGAGGAAATCTCGCTCTTATTAAATTCGAAAGCTTGTATGCACACATATTAATATCCTTTTTTAATACTTATATCATTTATTTAGCTTTACTAAATCAATCTTTTGCAGTATCTCATCAAAATTTCCCATACCGTTCATAAAAACAGTACCGTCTTGAGATATATTTAATTCGACCTTGTTTTTATATTTTTCAAAAATTTCTTCATTGTATCTGTTCGTCAAAAAATGGTACCTCTGATTTCTGGAACCTACCCAAGGACGAGAATAATCAACCTCATCTTCTCTAAATTCACCATCAATTAACAAATCTATATTATCTAAAAGAAGTTTGTTCTTCTTATCTTGAATTAAATCTTCTAACAAAAATCCGGTGAAACACAATACACTTAATCCCATTTTCTTTACTTCACTTGCTATTAACCCAACTGCTTCTGCCTGTTCAAAAGGTTCGCCTCCAAGAAAGGTTACTCCTTCAATAGAATCCTTCATTGGAAAAATTTCATCTATAATTTGATTTGTATCTATTAAAACACCCCCTGAATGCGACCAAGTATGCACAGCCTGACAACCTTTACAGTGTCTTGAGCAGCCTTGGGTCCAAATACAATAACGAATTCCGGGACCTTCTACTTTCGTTTTTTTTAATATTTTAAAAACTCGTAAATGCAAAATCTTTTAACCTATATTCACACTACTTTTTAGTAAAAATTCTTACTATCTTTCTTAATATATACTCCTCTGGAGATGTCGCATCCGTAATGTCTTTATCCTCATCATTATATTCTGAATTAAGCCAAGATAAAAATATCCAAATCCTAGAAGTTATCACTAATATCATTAAAATCACCGCAATAAGCATTATCATTTAAAAATCAATTCTCCTCTCAGAGGAGATATTGTCTTGTTGTTTTTTCAATCTTTCTCCCAGATATATAATATCCCTTAACTGTTCCTGCATATTAGATTGAAGCTTTAAAGTTTCATAGAAGTCTTCCAAACTCTTAAAACCATCATTTTCCTCTCTGATTTTAATAGCCTTCTTTGCCATAATGATGCTCACACCTGGCAAGTCAGCCATTTCATTTTCGGCACAATTATTTATATCAACTTTTTTGGTAACAGATTGTATTGCCGGAATTTCATTTTCTATAGGTTTTTCGTAAAGTTTTTCTTCAACTACCAGATTAAACCTCCTACAATCTTCAAGAAGCCCGTCGTAAGATTTGTTATAACCAAAATTTTTACAAAATAAATTCCACAAGTCTTCCCAATCGTGCACATTTGATTTTAAAACTTTAAATGTTCTAAAAGTTCCGCTCTTAGTTCTCTCAAATCCTTCTATTGTCATTCCGTCCATTGCTAAAGTCAAATAACAGAATGAATTTGAAAGCTTTAAATCTCTCCAGATATCTTCATAAGGAGCTAAAAAAACTTTTGCGCGTTTTAAAGCTGCCTCTCTTCTTGCTACGCGCCCATTCTGAACAGTTTTTGCCGGCATATAGTATTTAAAAAATAATACTGCTCCTATTAACAAAAGCATTGTAATAGCCGTTGCAACAGGATTTGCTCGATATAGCATCATGATACAAACGATAATTAATCCCAACAAACGAAAATTCGAAAACAACAGCTTCTCCTAACAAATTGTATAAACTT
>CALUVP010000115.1 GCA_944324215.1 Candidatus Gastranaerophilales bacterium
ATTTTTGAATATCTTCTTTATGAGCTAATACTTTTTCAATCTTCTGAGGCAGAACTATTAATTCATGTTTTAAATCCTTCAATTCATTAACATCCATAGAACCTTTAATTTCAGCCATATAAATTGCAAGTAAGTAGAAAGAAATCAATTGTGCCATATATGATTTTGTAGCCGCAACCGAAACTTCAATTCCGGCATAAACGGGAACCAAGCTATCAGCTTCTCTTGCCATGGTTGAGTCAGGTCTGTTTGTAACGATTAAAATATGAGAACCTTTGGCTTTTGCTTGTCTAACAGCAGTAATTGTATCAGCAGTTTCCCCGGATTGTGAAACTCCTATAACCAAAGTGTTCTTGTCTGTAATTGTTTTTCTGTAAATGTATTCACTTGAAGGCTCAACATCAACAGAAATTCCGCAAAAATCTTCTATTATGTATTTGCCAACCATTGCTGCGTGCAAAGATGTTCCACAAGCAACAATTTGAATACGACTTAAGTCCTTTAATTTTTCTCTATCAAGAGTTACTTCCTGCAATGTAATCGGTTCATCCATTGCTCTTAATTTTCCGGATAAAACATTTCTAACAACATCAGGTTGTTCGTGAATTTCTTTTAGCATGAAATGTTTGTATCCCATTTTGCTTAATGCAACAGGCTCCCAAGGAAGCATTTCAACTTTTCCGTTAACAATATTATTATCAATATCTATTAATTTCATTGAATCCGGAGTAACAGTTACAATCTGATTGTCATCAATATACATAGCTTTTTTCGTATGTTGAATAATCGCTGGAACATCAGATGCAATATAATATTCTTTTTCGCCCAAGCCAACCAGTAATGGAGCGTTTCTTCTTGTTGCAACAATTGTATCTTTAACATCTTGATGAATTACACAAAGAGCATAAGCCCCTTCAATTTCTTTTGTAGCCAATCTTACAGCTTCTGTTAAATCTCCGATTTTTTCATTTTTATTTGCAACTAAATGTGCGACTGTTTCAGTATCGGTTTGAGAACGGAATGTGCAGCCTTCTTTTTCTAATTTTTCTCTTAACTCTTTAAAATTTTCGATAATTCCGTTATGCACAACAGCAACTCTTCCACAATTACAAGTATGCGGGTGAGCATTTATAATTGAAGGTGCTCCGTGAGTTGCCCAACGAATATGCCCTATTCCTATTGTTGATTTAGAAATTTCTGCATAATTCTTCTCAACAACATCTTTTAAATTTTGCAATTTACCTTCGGCCTTGTATAGTTGTACTTTTCCATCAACACTTACTGCAACTCCTGCTGAATCATATCCTCTGTATTCAAGATTAGTTAGCCCATCAAGCAAAATATCAATGGCTTTTTTACTCCCGATATATCCTACAATTCCGCACATATATACCTCTCTAAATTTATCAATCTTAAATGGTTTAAAACCCATTACCAAACAATATTAGCATAAAATTATATTTTTTCTAATTAAGATTTTCTAAAGAAGCTTTTAATTTTATCAAAACCAGCAATTCCTGCTGTTAGGAGAGTAACTCCTCCAAAGATCTTAAAATACATTGATTTGTTAAAATCGTGTTTTGATTTTTCTTTTTGGGCACCTTCGTAAATATCGTTGTTGATACTATTAATTTTCGTATTGGCTTCTTTTTCTGAGAATAATTTATGTTTTGGCAAAACAACAGGTGCTTCTGCAACTTCTCTTGCAGGATTCTTCACTTTTGTTTGCGTGGAATAGTGACTTTCCAGAATATTATTTCTAATTTCACTCATCTAGAATAATTCTCCATATCTTAAAAGTTTGTGAAGCCGGCTTTTAGGTAAATACATCATTCCTACCTGAGCCGGAATATCGGGTATTTTTTTGTTAATACATTCCTCCATATATTGGTTCGCCTCCGGACTTGTAAACCTAAATCCGAGTTTATAAAAGAACAGCGCAGGCGATGACTCCTTGACTATTGGTGCTGAAAAAGTTACAATCCTGCCTTCCGCCTTGTTATCAAACATAGCCTTTTCTGCCAAATTTTTGATAGCTTCACTTCCAAGACCGCATCTTGGTTTTGGAGATTGTATATAATCGATAATATAACAGTTTTTAAGATACTTAATTTTACGTTTTAATACTGGTAAACTGTATTCTGAAGATGTGAAGAAATTACTACCTCCAGAATCATAAATGCTTTCTTCTATTGTATCTACATAATCGTCATCGATTTCTCCGGGAATAATTATGTTGTCTCCCCTTTTAATTTTTTTGACACGAATTTGCGCCTTTTCCTTGAGAGGAATTGATTTGAACCCCAAAATCGGGGGCATACTAAAGCTTGAGAGCGATGGCGTAGGTTTAGCTACAGCCATCTGTGGACGCATGTCCACGGTTGTCGTAATATTGTTAATCATACCTACCTAACCTATATTCATCTAACCTTACTTATATAAAGTATTGTTGTGTAAAAAAATTGCCTAAATATAAAAATGCTCTAAAATATTTGTAACAAAAATTTACAATTAAACGCCCCAAATAACCCACCTGTAACTATTGAAAACGGAATGTTTTTTTGTTATTTTGTGTATAGAAATTACTTAACAAAAATTTACTTAACATTTTGTAATATTTGAATATTATGAGTTAAATTTTTTTGTGTGTGGTTTTTTATATATATAGAAATTATGTGTGTAAGGAGTTTTGTCTTATGAAGATTAACGCAATTGGTGCTGATTATTCTGCCTTAAGAGTTCAACCAAAAGGAATTAAAGAAACTGAAACTGTAAACCAAGGGGCAATTCCAAAAAATTTTTCTGTAATTTCATTTAAGGGCGGTAATAAAGATCATGTGCTTCATGTCGTTGCTGAATGTAAACCTTTTAATCAAGCAGGTGGTGTCGCTACTGTTGTGCAAGATTATCAAAAATTAAATAATGTGTCACCGACTGAAAAAGGAAAAGCTGTTTTTGTAACTCCTTTCTACAATGGCGTTGTAAAATATGAATGTTCGGATAAAGCATCTGATTTCCAGAAAATAAAAGTAGAGTTACCGCGTGTACCAGAAGGCTTGCCGGCAGATCATCCTCTTAAAGGTAAGGAAGGACAGCCTGTATATGTAAAAGCAGATTTGTCAAAAACAACGTTAAAAGAAGCTTTAGAAGCCAGAAAAGACTATTGGTTGTTGGAAGAAGTTGCTGATAAAAAAATGAAATGGGGTATGCAGGAAGATGCACCTGTTAAATTGCTTAAAGTTGTTTCAGATGCTCAAGGTAAACCATTTGGTGATGAAGTTTTTATGATTTTTACAGAAGCTACTGCTTATGATGCAAAGCCTTATTCTGCAAATCAGTATTCTTCTCAGGTAAAAGATATTGTAAGATCTTGGAATGGTGATCCATATGCAAAATTTGATAAGGCTGTTGTTGAATGTATGGAAGATATAAGTAAAAAGATGGGAGATTTTGATCCTGCTACTGTTGTATGTTCAGATTCACAAGCAGCTTACGTAACTCATTATATGGCTCAAAAAAATGCATCTGGTGTTGAGTATTTTAAAGGTAAAAAGCCAATGCAGATAGGGCATAATTTAGGAGATGGATATATAGGAATTACTTCTCCAAGAAATATGGTAGTTAATTTGAATATGTTTACTCCAGAAGAGCTAAAAGCTTTGACTAATTCAGAAGAGCTAAGGAATGCTATTGTTACTGGTGGAAAAGATGAAGATGTATTTTTCAGTAAATTATTGGAAAGTATAAATGCAAAAAATAAATGTTCTGCTATGAGTATTCCAGTTCATTATGGAAAAACTGGTTATTTGCAAACATTTGGTGTAGTCTCTCAAGGATATTTAGATGAAATTGTTAAAAACAAGGAGATTGCTCCGTTCTTATATGAAGATTTGCAAGATTTGAAAACAAGAGGGGTTGCTATAGGTTTGACAAACCCTCATAATGTTAACAATACGGCTTTTACCAAAGTAGGGTTGCCAGGATATAATTCGATACAAAAAATTAAACTTGCTAATGGGACAGAAGAAACTATAGAACCATTGAAAATGTTTACTGAAAAGGACAAGTCCACTATTACCTTGGAAGATTTAAGGAAGGTGAAACGAGAAAATAAGATTAACTTTTTGAACAGATTTTCTACAAAATATGATGGCGCACAGCTTTGGAATGGTGCTAAAAATAGTTGGGATGCCGCAGGTAGTGGAAGTTCAGTTATAAGAAAAGGTATGGCTGGGAATATGCCAATTGTTCAAAGTATCGATGTAGATAAATATATAGAAAAGTTGAAAAAAGGTGACGATGTAAAAGTTGTAGTATCTTGGGGGCGTGGAGATTTTCAAAAGGCATTTGATGAAGCACTTAACGGATTTAAAAATTATGTATTGAAAACCGGAGATAAGGATACTCTGTTAATTGTAGGCGGTGACTTAAATAATGATAAAGTCGAAGGGCAAAAAATAAAAGATATTGCAGAGTTGTTGGTAAAAGATCCTATTTTTAACGGTAGAGTTATGTTATTGGATGATTTTGCACCGGGTGAACCGATGGCGTTAATGGCAGATGCATCTATTGCGACATCAAGAACTGCACCTTGTGAGTTAATTGATCTTGAAGCAAAAAAAATGTTATGTACTCCAATTGTTGCAAATGGTCAAGGTTTAGGACAAAAGAACTTTGAGCCAAGAATTGCAAATGAAGCTAATATGGCTGATGCATTCAAAACTAAGCATCAATTCTTTGA
Organism: Candidatus Gastranaerophilales bacterium; assembly: GCA_944324215.1. GTDB lineage: Bacteria > Cyanobacteriota > Vampirovibrionia > Gastranaerophilales > Gastranaerophilaceae > CAG-196. Next base: position 4,742 of record CALUVP010000115.1, read on the forward strand.
TTCAAGAGATGATATGTTAAAATCTGCCTCAGAAGATTCAAAAAATAGATTTAATAAAGTTTATAATAAAGTAAAAAATGATATATCAACAAAATACAAAGTTGTAATTGGAGGCGATATTCCTAAAGAAAAACTAGAACTATTCTTGGAAGCTAATGATGATTATAGAAATGCACTGAGAAAATTGCGTGATGAAGTTATGGCAGATGATATAGCTGAATGCTTGGAGGAATGCCTTATAAAGCATCGTAATGATGATGTTGCTAAAACAATATTGAAAAATCAAGCTAATATAAAAACCGGCTGGGAAAATAACCAAGCTATAACACGTTCAAGTGTTCCTACTGGAGAATTGTACAGACAACAGTTTAAAAAAGATGCTCACAATATTTCTTCAGATAAAGTTATTGGTCATAATATAAAGAAACCCGAAGGAATTACAATGGGCGGACACAAGACAATTCGTTTTAATGGTAAAGCTAAGAAAATTGCTACTGCTGCATTAGGGGTAGCAGCTCTTGCTGGACTCGGAATTACAGGTTACAAATTCGGCTGGTTCTCTCCTAAGTTTGAGGAAGAAAAACCAACCGGACACCTCTCTTGTGTCGGCTAGTTGATACTAAAAGTTTTTATTATAAAATTATGGTATGATTTTAAAAACTTTTGTTGAACCACCAATAGATAATAATAATTATTTAATAATAGACGAACAATCCAAAGAGGCAGCTCTTGTGGATTGTTCTGCTGTTGATAAAGATATTGAAGACTCTTTAAATGAAGAGGGTGCAAAACTTAAATACATTTTGCTTACCCACGGACACTTCGATCATGTTGCAGGTATTAGACCTAATTCTGACGTAAAAGTCGTTATGAATAAAGAGGATTTAGGATGGTTAAACAAAACTAATCAATATCTGCCAATGTTTGGGATGCCTGAGATGACTATTCCCAGTATTGATATTTTTGTTAATGACGGTGATATCCTTAAATTAGGCAATCTTGAGATTAAAGTTCTTCATACCCCAGGACATACTCCTGGTGGAGTATGCTATTTGGTTGATGAGAAATTATTTTCTGGCGACACTATTTTTAGAGAAAGTGTTGGAAGATGTGACCTCGAAGGAGGAGATTTCGACCAGATTGTTCAAAGTATTAAAAACAAAGTTTATACCCTCCCTCCTGAAACTTTAATTTATCCAGGACACGGTCGCATGACATCAGTTGAGTGGGAAAACTTGTATAACAGGTTCTTATAATTTATATACCAAGTTTTCGTGATATTGTGTTCATTTGTTTACAACTTCCTGCTATTGTTCTGTTGAGAATTTCTGACAAAGCACAAATTCCTGAAGGACAAATATTTCCGCTATTATTTTCTATAAGCTCGTTCAATATCAAGCCTAAGTGTTTTACATACCACAATTCAATCCCTAGTTTATTCAATTTTTGGCAAAGCATTTCTCTCTCTTTTTCGTCCATTATTCCTCCTTTTGTAAAATTTTATGTAGCAAAACATTCCACTTTTCTCAACTATATTCCATATATGGCACACATGGTACAATAATAAGACATATTTGTCAACTATTTGTCATAAACGTATAATGAATGTATGGAGAATTATGTAAAAAAACAAATAAAAATTTTACTTTTACAAGAGGATATGTTGTTGAAGGAACTTGTTCCAATTTTGTCTGAAAAAACTGGCAAGCCATATTCTCCAGGTTCTTTGTCTCACAAGATTGCAAGGAACAGTCTTTCTTATAGTGAGATGGTGTGTATAGCTGAGATTTTGGGATATGAAGTTAAATTTGTAAAAAAACAAGAGGGCAATTAATTTTGCCCTCTTGCTTTTTTATAAGCTTTCATAATTATGTTTCTGGCTTCAATCGCTTGATCGTGAGTTAGTGGCGGAACGCCCTTTAGCGGGTAATCAATTTTCAGATTTTCGTATTTTGGAATTGCCATATCGTGATATGGAAGAACGTCCAGTGCTGCTATATTCTGTAATCCAGCTAAAAACTCACCTAATTTTGTTAAGTATTCTTCTTTAAATGTTATTTCAGGGACTACAACGTGTCTTACCCACATTGGTTTTTTAATATCAGAAAGATATTTAGCAAATTCAAGAATATTTTTATTTGAGTGACCTGTCAATTTCTTATGTTCCTCATCGTCAATGTGTTTGATATCAAGAAGAACTACACTTGTGTATTTTAGTAATTCATCAATTTTTTCTGTATTATTTTTATTGAACAGTAATCCTGATGTATCAAGAGCTGTATTAACTCCCATTGCATTTGCTTTTTTGAACAATTCAGTAACGAAGTCTATTTGACATAGAGGTTCCCCTCCTGTTACAGTTATTCCTCCGCTACAAAATTCTTTTACACCTTCATATTGTTCAAGAATTTCATCTACTGTCATCTTGTTATTATCTTTAAATTCCCAAGTATCAGGGTTATGGCAATATTGGCACCTCAAAGGACAACCTTGTGTAAATACTACAAATCGTATCCCCGGACCGTCTACTGTTCCGCAGCTTTCTATCGAATGAATATTTCCATAAATTTTATCTGTCATTTACTTTATTAACCTCTTTTAGTGATTTATTTTATCGAACTTTGTTTTCATTTCCATTAATTAGTCGTTTAATGTTTTCCCTATGTAGGTAAACAATATAAATTGCTCCTAGAGAGCAATAAGCAACATAGGCAATTGGTGAATGCAGAAAATACATTACAAATGGAGAAAGTAGTAGTGCTATAATAGAGCCTACAGAAACATATTTTGTAAAGTATGTGATTATTCCCCAAACTACTGCAATAATAAGTCCTGCAATCCAGTTGAGAGCAAGGATTGTTCCAACTCCTGAGGCAACAGATTTTCCGCCTTTGAATTGAAGAAAAATTGATTTGCTGTGACCAATTATTACTCCGATTGCAGCTATTACGGGAATTAAACCTATTGAAACTGCTGTTGTAGCAAATACTTTCGCTAAAATTACAGGTAATGCGCCTTTTAGAGCGTCAAGTAACATTACTATGAAAAAGTATTTTTTGCCAAGTACTCTCTTAACATTTGTAGCTCCTGTTGAACCTGAGCCTACTGTTCTTATGTCTTTACCGGTCTTTGCTTTTACTATTAAATATCCTGTAGGTATAGAACCGATTAGATATGCTATTATGGCTGCCAGAAATATTTCTATCATTAAATATGACATTAAATTATCCTCCAAGTTATTATTTATTATACTGCAAATTTTATTATACCAAAACATTTGCAAATTATATAAATATCATTTAAAATCGAGTTATGGATTATAATTTTTTAGATAGCTCGGTCGATGTTGATAATTTAAATTTGCCAGAATCTGGTTGTATAAATCCTTTTCTTTTGAGAAATAATTATGGTGATATTACTAAAGCTATTGATTTTTTAAATTCTGACGGAACTTTTTTGTACATTCATGGTTTTTTGGGTACGGGAAAAAGGCAATTTATAAATTATGTTTCGGAGTTTTTAAATAAAGATGTTGTAAAATTGGAATATTATTGCAAAGCAGCTACTGTATGCGATGATATATTAATATATTTTCTTGAAATTATAGAAAAGGATTCTATCTCAAAACTTGTAAATATTAATGCTAAGGTAACAACTCTTGCTGTAAAATTTCAACAATATATTTCTTCAATAAAAAAGCCTTTTGTAATAGTATTACATTCTTTTGATGATATATTAGAGTGCAATAGATCATTGGTAATAGATTTATTGGAGCAAATTGCTCAAAAATCAAATGTGAAAATCATTGTATCTACCAGGGCAATGATACCAGGAGCTTTTGGTGGTTTAAAAATTGATAAAAAGATCTTTTTGAAAGCTTTTTCAAAAGATGTTTTCAGAGATTTTATAAATTCATACAAAATAATTCATACAGATACTCTGTTGGAGGATTTTTATAAATATACACGTGGGTATTATTATTATACAGCACTAACATTAAAAATAGTTCAGGCAATGAGAATGCCTTTAAATGACTTTTTAGCCAAATTTGCAGCTTCCGGGATGAGTTTTGATTCGTATTTGGGTTTGAATTATATAAACATAGTTCCTTCTACCATAAGAAATTTTTTCTGGTTTTTAAGGACCATAAGACATGGTATATCTGTTAATGCACTTGCTGTTTTTGACTTGTATGATGAATTTTCATTGGAGTATTTAAAATCTAATTTGATGATTTTTTTATCAGGCGAAATGGTTTATGTGCAGGATTATTTTCAACAGGATATAGATATTTCAATTCCTGCAAAAACTGAGATAAAGCTTCACAAATATATTATAGGAATATATGAAAAGCAGCTAAAAGAACCTTTACAAACCAGAGAAATTATGCTTTCAAGACAAGCTTTGCGTGCTGAAATTGAATATCATAATGAAAAAATAGAAGAGATAGAAAGTGGTAAAAAAAAGCAAGCTGAGATTGTTGAAACGGTTACTCCTCGTATGCCTGTTGAAAGTGTTGAAAAGTCTCCTAGTATTGATGAAAAATTGAAGCGTGCTAAAAAGTTTGTTGAAGAAAAGAAAAATACTGAGGCAATTGATTTATATAAAGAAATATTAAATTCTCCAGATATTGATTTACACACATTAATAGAAACAAGAATGGTATTGGCTAGGTTATACAAAGATATTGATAATTATTCAATGTCACAATATTATTATGAACTTGTTGAAAGTTTTTATAAAAAGCATAATGAGGTTATTAATCTTAATTATCTTTATTACGAAATGACTGATTTATATTTTCTGATGTATAAAAATGAGCGTGCAATAGAGACAATAAAAAAAGTTATTTATTCTGTAGATACGCCTCAATCTCTTTTTGTTCAGGCTTGTACTAGACTTGGTAATTTGTATTATGCATTAGAAAATCTTGATGAGGCTTACACATATTATGAAAAAGCAATTGAGGCATTGGATGAAAATTCTGAAAATGACATATTATCGGAGTTGTATTTTAAATTTGCTCTTGTTAATGATGACAAGGGGGATGAAAAAAAGGCTTATGAATATTATTCAAAATGTATAGCGCTTTCAGGAAATAATGAATATAAAGCTTTAGCGTATTCTAATATGGGTTCTTGTTATTTTGATAATGAAAATTATTCGGATGCAAAAAGTTGTTTACAAAAAGCTTATGAAATTGAAAAATCTAAAAATAATTATGATGGTGTGTTTTATACAGCGTCTTATTTAGCAAAAATATGCGAGTTGGAGAGGGATAAAAAGGCTTTAGATTATTTATTGGAGGCAAAGCAAAGTGCTGAATTTATCAATGACGATTACTCTCTATTAGAAGCTGGTTTAGCGTTGGGTGATTATTATTATAATAATATATCGATGAATAAGAAAGCTTTGATTGAATATTTTAAGGTAAGAAGAATAGCGCAGACAATAGGAGAGTCTGTTGATATTTCCAAAATAGAAGCCAGAATTAAGGATATGAAGTTGCGTATGGCCAAAGATGTATTTGAAGATATTGAGAAAAAGTATGGATAATATTAGGTTTGATATAAAAGCAGATTTTGATGAATATAAGAAAGTTTTTCTGGAAAAGAATGCTAAATTAAATCTCATCTCCAAAAATGATGAAAAATTTCTTTTTGAGAAACATATTTATGATTCTTTAGCAATAAAATTGTTTTTTGAAAAATATCATATTAAAGAGGCAGAAATACTAGATATAGGATGTGGCGGAGGGTTTCCTTGTGTGCCGATAGCGATTGAATTTACTGATTTTAAAGTTGTGGGTATTGATAGTATAAGAAAAAAAATTAATGCCATTGAAGAAATGAAAAATGTATTGAAACTTTCTAACTTAGATGTAATATGCGATAGGGTAGAAAATCTTAAAGGTAAAAAGTTCGATATAATAACCAGTCGTGCTGTTGCAGATTTAAGTAAAATATGTGAATATGCACTCCCGCTTCTAAAGAAGAATGGATATTTTGTTGCGTATAAATCTAAAAAAGCTTTTGAAGAATTAGAGAATGCAAAGAAAATTTTGACAAAATATAAAGCAAAGGTAAGAGAAATTATATCATACAATTTACCGTTAGAAGAAGTTTACGAGCGTAATCTCATTATTATTTCATATTAGTTATGTCTTTAATTTTGTCAATAACAAAGTTGATTGCACCTCTGTTTGAGATGAAAACATTTTTTGTAGCTTTTTTTGTTCTGTCATAAAATTCCGGATCTTCAAGCAGAGTATTTATATAGTTATAAAATTCTTCAGGAGTTTGTACGACTTTACCTGCGCCTGATTTGCATAACACTTCATAAATATCTTTGAAATTAAATACTGCAGGACCTGATACAACAGGTTTTTCAAAAATTGCAGCTTCTAGTGGATTGTGTCCCCCTGTATTATTAAAGCTTCCGCCTATAAAGGCTATATCACATATTGAATACATTTTTTTTAATTCACCTAACGTATCTAAGATAATTACGTCTATTAATAAAGAAAATTTGCAATCTTGAGAGCGCAAGCCATAAGATAAATTATGTTTTTTGACAATATCCTTTATCTCCTCAACGCGTTCAAGATGTCTTGGAGCAATCAATAGTTTTAAGTCATTATGTTTTTCTTTTAATTTTTCATAAGTAGAAATTACAATTTCATTTTCCTTTTTATGTGTGCTTCCCGCAAGAAAAATTCTATACCCACTCTGTCCGATATCCACCTTCTCTGCGGTAGGTTCAATATCAAATTTTAAATTTCCCATTACATCTGCTTTGTTTTCATCAAGCCCGATTGAGATAAATTTGTTTTTATCTTCAACACTTTGAGAATAAACAGCTTGGTAATTTGCAAGAACTATTTTGAAAAATAATTTGGCACGCTTATACGAAGAATATGATAAATCAGAAATTCTTGCGTTAATTATGAGAAGCGGAATATTTCTTTTTTTGCAGCTGTAAGCAAAATAAGGCCAGATTTCCGTTTCTGCAATAATAGAAATTGCAGGTTTAATTTTGGATAAAAATTTGTTAACTGAAATTGCTGTATCAAAAGGAAAATAGGTTACATAATCTGCAATATTTTCAAATTTCTTTTGCGCAATTTGCTGACCTGCATAAGTAAAAGTTGTCACAACAAGCTTATGCTTTGGATATTTTGATTTAATTTCCTTTACCAAATTTTCAATAGCAAGTGCTTCTCCTACAGAACAGGCATGGATATGTATAACTTTGTCTTCTTTGCTGAATTCTCTTACATTACCAAATTTTTCTTTCCAACCGTGAGATTTTTTATGAATTACACGCTCAACAAAATAAAACGGTAAAAATAAATAAAACAAAATTGTTACAATTATTTCTAAAAGAAGCATTCTTACACCTTGCAAATTTTTTAGTAATTATTCCCAATATTTATCAAGCCACTTGGTAGGCTTAACATATCTTAGTCCGCCTTTACCCATAAAACCTTTATAAGCTTGCTCCGGTGTTGGCCTTCCGTGAAATACTATAATTTTTGCTTCTTGAGGATCTCTTGGCATTTTAAAGAAATTCAGCGGGAATGGTTGAAGACAGTTTCTCTTGAAGCTTACACACCAAGTTGTATCCCAATATTTTAGAATACCTTTTCTTTGCATTTCGTATGATAAAAATGCTTGTTCGTTTTTATAGTCGTGTCTAATTTCGTTTCCTAATTTGTAGAAGTTTTCTAATACATCGGGGTGTTTTCCTACTTCAAAACGAAATACAGAGGAATTACCGATAATGTCGTCAGGAAAATCCCAGTCTTTTACGATAAGAAATTCTCCTTCAGCTTCGAAAAATGGAGCTAAATCGCTTCTTATTACAATATCTAAGTCTAAAAATAATGCTGTACCTTCTAAATCGGCAAGTTTTTCGTTGAAAAGTGATAATTTTCTCCAACCCTTATCACCGATATTAGGATTATCTTTGTAAGGAGGTAGTTCTCTGGTTTCGATACCTTCCGCTAAACCTTCGCTGTTGTCGGTGAAACAGATGAAACGATGCGGTAGGGAAAGATTTTTTTCTACCATCTTGTACAATCTGTTAACGTATTCTGGTCCAAATTTTGTACCCCATTTGATACAAATAACATTTTTTGTCATACTCCCTCCGAAACTTTTATAGACACGTGTTTAATTATATGACAAATACTGTATTCCGTCAAATTTAGCAAGTAAAAAAACAAAAAAGAAAGGACAAAAAATGTCCTTAAAAATGGTAAGTATATTAAAATTGTAGACTAAATATTTTGTGAACCCGCATTTTTCATCCGTGAATAATGCGGGAATAATTTTTATAAATAATTAAGCAAACTCATTCCCATAGAGGCAGATGAAACCTGTAAGCTTGCTTGATACGCGTACTGTGCCATATACCAATCAGTAATTGCTGTTGTTATATCAACGTCTCGAATTTCTGATAAATAAGCTGTTAAATTTGTATTATTTGTATCAAGTGTGGAAGTAGTCATTTCTAAACGATTATAGACACCACCAAATTTAGTTTGTTCTTCGGTTATCATTTTCATAGATGAATCAAACATATCTAATGTAGAATTCATTTGTTCATAACCAGCTTCAGTGTCACCATCCAGAATCATTTGTATAGAATTGCTCAAAAGTTTCATAGCACCCATAACGCCAGAGTACTCTTCGCTTGCCACTGAGACTTTCAAGTCAGCTGTATCACCATTGTATGTTGTGCCGTCTTCATAAGCATAAGTCTTACTTCCGTCAGCTTCTACTGTTTCTATAACTTTTTTACCGTCAGCATCTGTGAAAACATTTTTGCCGTCTGCTGTCTGTTCTTGAATTGCTTTATAATAACCAAATACCCTGTCGCCGGTAGTATTTATTATTTCAAAAACTCCATCCGCTACTTCTGTTTGTCTTATGTAATCGGGATTATCATAAGGTGTTCCGTTGTAAATTATATTTCCGTTTTCATCTATTGTATATGGTGTGGTTTTAGTATTTGCGCCACCAAAAATGTAATTATCATTATATTCGGTGTTGGCAAGATCCACCATTGTTTTTATGGTTTCGTCTATTTCTACTTTTATAGCCTCTAATGAATCATTGCCATAAGTTTGGTTACTAGCTTGCACAGCTTTATCCCAAACAGAGGATAAATAACCTGTAGCTAAGCTCATTAAATCATCAAGTGTGCTTAATTCACTTTTTGCCATCTCAACATTGGTTGAAAATGTGTCGATTTGTCCTAGCTGCCTGTTAGTATTTATGATATTAACAGCTGCAATGGGATCATCAGTTATGTTCATAACTTTATGACCGGAAGTTAGCTGTGCTGTAATTTTATTGTAGTTAATAAGGTTTTGTTGCATATCAGCAACGAGTTGAGAGTATTTACCGCTAGTTGAAATTCTATCTACCATAAAACTAACCTCCTAGTGTCATTAAAGTGTCTAAACAAGCATTACAAGTGTTGAAAACCTGTGCTGCTGCAGAATATGCCGTTTGATATTTCACTAAATCGACCAGTTCTTCGTTTATGTCAACTCCTGTTGCATCCTTAATTTTTGATTCCACCGAATCAACAACTGATGACTGCGTATCATAAAGAGTTTGTAAACTGCTTCCTGCTGAAGCGATTTTACCAACCATTGATGTATAAAAATCTTCTATAGACATTCCGTTTAAAGAATCTTGTTTTGTGTTTCTTGTGCCCAACATTGCTGCAACGTTTTGAGCGTTACCTACGGCATTTTCGTCAAAGTTTGCACCATCCTCAAAATAAGCGCAGGATATATTCCAAATCCCGTCTTCTGTTAATAATTCAGGATTAAGTTGGATATTACCGGCTGTAATTCCGTTTGTTACAATATTCCCATCAGCATCTGTTGTGACAAATATAAAGTTATCATCCGGACTGTCTATTAATTTCCCAGTATCATCTGGATTAATGCAATATGCGCCTTCTCTTGTATTTAATTCATTGAAAATATCTGCTACTGTTTGTGCTAATTTATTAAGGCTATTCATAACCGTTCCGGCATTTGTTTCGCCATCTACTGCTGTCGCCGAATGTAACATTCCTCCAAGAGTTCCTTCCGTAATAATTGAATTCGCGTTTGCCATTACAACAGCTCCGTCTTCCTCTGGATTTATAATACTGATAACAGCATTTTCTCCATCCCAGTCATCAGGATAAGCAATTGGTGGATTCTGTGATTCACAATAATCTTTTGCAGTCTGAATATCAAGTTCTCCAACAACTTTTGCGCCCCTTACAAGATCAACATTTCCTATTGAAACTCTTACTGCACCATTGTGAATTTCTTCGACATTAATGTCTACAAATTGAGCAATATCGTTTAAAATTAAATCACGTTTGTCCAATAAATTATTTGCTTCTAATGTTCCTGTTTGTGTTACCATTAGAGCTCTGTTAACATCTGCCAATTCTGCTAATTTGTCATTTAATGCAGAATATTGAACATATATTTGCGAACTTTCTAAAGCACTTTGTGATTTACCATCTCCAAGAACTTTTGTTGTTAGTTGTTCTAATTCGATACTTTTAGAGTTCATTGTAGAAACCAAGGTTTTTGCTGTTTCTATAAAGTTTGTTCTAGCAGTAGAACTTGCAGGATATTCGTTTAAGTTGTTTAATGCTTCATAAAAATCTGACAATGCTGCATCAAGTCCTTCTCCTTCTAAATCATCGAAAATGTTTGCCAAATCTCCTATTGCATCTAGCTGTTGATCGAGAGTGTTAAGGTGAGAAAGTTGCTCTCTATAGTAATTATTTAAGTATTCGTCATTATAACGCATTACATTTGCTATCATAACACCACCGTTGGCACGGATCTGGTTATTTACATTATCTCCGATGGCGCCAGCAATATTTCTTGTTGCTAGATTTACGCGTTGTTTGTGATACCCTTCTGTATTCATGTTTGCAACGTTATGTGAAACAACACTTATTGCTTTCTCGTTTACAGAAAGTGTATTCGCTGTCATATTTAATGATGATAACAAACTTGCCATTGTTTACCTCTTTTTTTCTTGAAGCACTACTTAAGAACTAATCAAAACTTTGATTATCCTAAACTTCTTCATTTATGGTCCACATGTCATATTCATGTGTGTCTGTCTTGCCTGCTCCGTTATAATTACATCCTTGAGGAGCAAATGCATCTATAATTGTTTCCAACATCTTGTTAGATATTACGATGCCATGTTTTAGCAGTTCCACATTTTGATTATTTAATAACGTTAATTCGGGAATTATTTTACAAATCTTTACTTTTCTCTCCTCTAAAGCATTTACATATTCCGGCGCTTCGTTTGTTGCAAACTCTATGAATCCGGACATATTAGTGTCTTTGCCAAACATTTTAATAGCCAGTTCTTTCCTTGATTCATTAAGCTTACTTATTTCATTATTAAGAGCAAGAATTTTGTTGTCTAATACTCCCAAATCATCTGGCTTAGACTTCTTTAAAGTTTCCTTCTTTTCTTCAAAGAGAATCTTCAGTTTTGAATAAGCTGTAATTATTTTATCCAATATTTCTATTAAATTCTTAAATGCTTTTTTATCCATTTTATCCTTTAATTTTCTTTTTACACTGTTAGTTATACTAGAACAGATATTTAACAAATCTGTTGAAGATACCTTCGTTCTGGTTTCTGGAGATTGCGCCTCTGCCTGATAGAGCAAATTGTAGGTTAGAAACATTGTACGAATAAATTTCTCCGTTAGCATTCAACCACCTAGGGTCAACAACTCCTGTTACTATAAAATCCATTCTTTCATTACCGTTTACAAGAGTCTTTTTGCCTTGTACTGCTAAATTCCCGTTAGGAAGCTGTTGGACAACTTGTACTGCGATCTGATCGCCAAATGTTAAACTTCTACCCCCTGTTGCTGAATTTGCAACTTCATTTGTTCCGCCAAAACCGTTAGCATCCTTAAGAGATAAGCCTAACCACTTATTGATAAATGTTGTAAAAGTATCAACAGTATTTGAAGATTTTTCTGATGAGTAGGTCAAACTATCATTTACAGAGATATTCTCTTGCATAATTATTGATATCAAATCTCCGATTTGGTGAGCTTGAACTCCCCCAAATAAAGATCTTGGTACACCTGCATAATTTTGGGTTGCTCCAAGTGTAAACAATGATTCTGCATTTACGCAAATTGTTGTCATCATAAGTATTGCAATTATTGTTAACACCTTTTTCATATTTTAATCCTCAAGTCCCTATTTTTTTTAGCAAAGAAATTCTGCTATAACACTTCTACCGTATAATAGACCGTACTTTATGTCATCATCTGAAATGTTGAATTCACCTACAGCCTTTGCGCACTCTCTCAATTCATTTACGTCAATTCTTTCAAGAAGAGTTTTGGCGTTATTCGACTCAGTGCCGCCTGAAACTTCTTTTGTTTCTGCTCCTTCATTATTTTTAGGAAGAGTTTGTGCTGATTTGAAAGCACTTAATGCACTGAATTGTTGTACTGAATTATTTTGTCCTATTGATGATAACATTATGTCCCCTTATTAGTTAACGTATTTTTCCATTTGTCTGTAAATTTGGTCCGCAAATCCGAATGATGTTCTAGGATTGTTTGCAATATCTCGTCCCATTTGTTGATAAACTACTGATTTAAAAGTATCTACATATTGACTTTCTTTACCAAATAATCCGTTTTCTCTATCTACGGTTTTGTCCATTTCTGATAACATTTTGGTTATGAATATTGATTCAAATTCTGTTGCAGCCTTTCTTAATTGCTCTTTGGAATCTCCGGATTCTTTAATTCTGTTATATAGAACTTGATCCGAGTTTACTGTCTGAGCATTATTTAACCCATTTTTTATTAAATCTATTGCAGGTGTTGAAAAATCCATTCTTTTTCTTCCCTCTCTATATGATTACTAAATCTGCTTGCAAGCTTCCTGATTTTTTAAGTGCTTGAAGTATTGAAATTAAGTCAACTGGAGCCACCCCGATTGCGTTCAAAGCTCTTACTAAATCATTAAGGTTGCTGTTTGCAGGCATTGTAACTAAACTTCCAGGTGTCTTATTTATCTCAATGTCTGCATTTTCAAAACCAACTGTTGCTCCGTTTGCGAAAGCATTTGGTTGTGAAACTTCGTTTGTCGTAGAAACGGTTACAGTTATATTACCGTGTGCTACGGCTGCAGGAAGTAGTTTTACGTCTGCTCCGATTACTACTGTACCTGTTCTTTCATTTACTACGACTTTCGCTTTATCCATAGTCGGTGATACTTCCAAGTTCTCTACTATTGATAAAAAGTTTACTCTATCATTCATAAATCTTGCAGGAATTTCTACTCTAACAGAGCTTCCGTCAATTGCTTGTGCCGGTGCTACTTGTGATACGGTCTTTGCAATTCTTGATACAAGCGTGTAGTCAGAACGATCAATAGAAAGTGTTATTGAATTTTCATCTCCGATTTCTGTATAAATATCACGTTCAATTATTGCGCCACCAGGTATTCTTCCTGTTGTTGTGATTGCTGTTCTGGCAGAAGATCCTCCTGCAGCTTTATTAATACCTCCTACTGATAAAGGTCCTTGTGCTACTGCTACTGCTTCTCCGTTTGGAGCTTTAAGAATAGTTTGGACAAGAACACCGCCTTCTAAGCTCTTACAGTCTGCCATTGCTGAAACAGTTACATCAATTTTGTCACCGTTTTTCGCAAATGGAGGAACTGTTGCTGTTACTATTACTGCTGCTGAAGCTCCTTTTTGAATGTAGTTTTCTTGTTCAATTACTGTACCAAGGTTTCTTAATAACATTTGGTTTGTAATCTGTGTTGAACGGGAATTATCACCTGTTCCGGGTAGACCAACAACGACACCATATCCTACTAACTGGTTTTCTCTAACACCTTTTATATGTGTTAAATCGACGATTCTTACTTTTGCATCAATAGCGCTAGCAGGCAATAACCCCCCTATAATCAACATCATTATTAATAAAACCGATAATACTTTTTTCATAATACTTAACCGCTTTCTTTCAGGATTACATGAATAATCCTTAAGAACATACCTTCCCCATTAAAAGTCTACATTGTATAGTTTAAAGCATCGAGCAGGATAAAACATCAATCATATGGAGGAAATCTTGCCGGGGTGGGTGTATTTGTTGTTTTCTCGGTATGTTTTAAAGAGAATTTATTCCCTCCTTTGAAAATGGAGCGGATTTAAGACAGGGTTGGGGTGGGGTTAATAAAGATTCCGAAATGAATTCGGAATGACAAAAAATCTTTTTTAAGATACTTCAAACTATTTATATACAAGCTCCCCTCCCCTTGAGGGAGGGGGATTGGGGGTGGGGTTAATAAAGATTCCGAAATGAATTCGGAATGACAAACAATCCTTTTTAAGATACTTCAAGCTATTTAGATACAAACTTCCCTCCCTTTGAAGGGGAGGGTTAGGGTGGGGTGGAATAATCCTGAAATAAATTCAGGATGACATAATAACCCACAATCTATATAAATTCAAGCAAAGTTTAATAAATTTCAAATCAAGTTCAAAATGGTGTTTTAATTTATCCCTAAATATTTACCCTATATATTTACCATTACTTTGTTTTCACCGATTACTTTGCCGTTATAGACTTTTTTGTAGTTTTTGTTTTCAACATCAATGTAATCGCCGCACATTCCATCATCCATTGCTGTACCATCTACGGATACCATTACTGCGTCATTTGATACGAAAAATATTCTAACTTCACCGTTTCTTACGACATCAGGGCGCATTTTGACAAATCTTCTGTCTATTACTTCGCCTTTTTGAAATGCTTTTTTTGATGACATTTCTTTTTCAAGAGATTTTTCTGTTAGTATGTAATCCATTTTCATTGAGACATCTATCTTTTTTACTGATACATTGTCTTTTGTAAGTGTTTGTTCTCTGTTTATAAAGTCATTTGCTACTAAGACTTCTTTGTAAATATTTGTTTGAACAGGAAGATTTAGAGTCTTAATAAATGCACTGTTTACATATACATCAACTCTTTTTATATCTCTTGGAACTATTTTATCTCCTCCTGAGACGATTTTATACTGGATTTTACCGTTAGGCAGCTGAAGTGTCGCAAAAGGTGTTCCAGTTACTTTTACTTCAACATCTCCATTTGAAATTTTTTTGTAGTTTTCTGTTAGTATTTTTGCAACAGAAGCTTTAACATCAGACGATGTAACAACTTGGGCATTACTCCCAAGTGCTGTCAACATTAATATTAAAGCCGTTGCAAAATACTTTTTCAATTTATCACCTATGACATGTTATTTGTTAATTGCAAGATGTTGCTTGAAGAGTTAATTATTTTTGAGTTTGATTCAAATGCTCTTTCTGCTTTAATTAAGCCTACAAGTTCATCTACGATTTGAACGTTAGAACCTTCAAGCATGCCTTGTTGAATTAAACCAAGACCGTTTTGTCCAGGTGTATCCTGAACAGGGTTTCCTGAAGCTTGTGTTTCTTTATAAAGGTTGTGACCGATTGATAAAAGTCCTGATGGGTTTTGGAATTTTACCAATTGAAGCGAACCTACAATTGATTGTTGAGTTTGTCCCGGAAGTGTTACAGATATGTTACCGTCTTGAGTAATAGTAATTTCTGTAGCATCACGTGGAATTGATACTGATGGCTGGATTAAAAGACCATCATTTGTACAAAGCTGACCAAGTGAATCAACTTGTAAACAGCCATCTCTGGTATAAGCTAATGAACCGTCTTCTTTCATTACTTGTAAGAAGCCTTCGCCTTCAATTTCAATATCGAGTTGGCGTCCGGTTGATATTGCTACACCTTGAGTGAATACACGGGTCGTAGCTGCTGTTTTTACACCAAGTCCGATTTCTATACCTACAGGTTGGTATGTACCTTGGTTCATTAATGCACCAGGCGTTCTTTGTGCTTGGGATAGCAAATCTTGAAATTCTATTCTTGATTGCTTAAACGCTGTTGTGTTTACGTTTGCAACGTTGTTCGCAATTACGTCAAGATAGTTCTGCTGTGCTATCATACCTGTTGCTGCTGTTGTTAATGCTCTTAACATTTTACTTTATCTCTCCTAATTTAGTCTGGTAACCGTTACTCCAGTGACGATTTCCCTTTTATTTTATGAATTTCTTATCCTGCCCAATGATACTGCTGTTGTTAACATTTCGCTGTTTGTGCTTACGACTTTTGTTAAACTTTCATAATTTCTTGTCGTATTTATTGTGTTAATCATTTCTCTTATTACATTTGAATTTGAAAGCTCTAACATTCCCTGTTGTAAAGAAAACTTTTCTGAACGTAATTCAGGATTGTTTATTGTATCACGAGGTATGAACTTGGCATCTCCTATTTCAAATAAATCATCTTTGTCTGAAAAGTCCCATACCCCGATTGTTTGTAATGGGATTTTTTGGTTGTATGAATTTATTTCAATATTACCGTTTTCTGCAATAACTATATCTTTTCTGTCTCTAAACGCTGTTTCATCTTCCATATCATAAGGTAGCATTCTGATTCTTCTGTTATCAACATCAAGAACGTATTCTCCCTGCTTTGTTTTTAGCCAATATCCATTATCTACAACAAAAGAACCGTTTCTTGTGTATGAAATGTTTCCCTCTGTATCTTGAATTTTGAAAAATCCATCTCCTTCTATTGCTACATCATAAGGATTTGATGTTTTTGTCAAAGCACCTTGTGAAAAATCATGAGTGTATTGCATACTAGCACTTCCTACACTTAAACTTCCTAAGTAATTATTTTCATTTGTATTTCTTATTATTGAACCCTCTTGTGAATATACAGCTGATTGCATTATGTCCTTAAATCTTAATGAACCTTTTTTGTACCCTACTGTATTTACGTTTGCAAGGTTATTTGCTGTATTATCATTCATATCCATTAAAGCATTCATACCATTTGCGGCAGCTTCAAAACTTCTTACTATCATTAGTTAGCTCCTTTCATATGGTCATAATTGCTCAAAACTTTTTTTACATAATTTTGGGTTTCCGCATAAGGTGGAATTCCGCCGTATTTCTTTACTGCATTAGGCCCTGCATTGTATGCTGCAAGGGCTAAAGACTTGTTATTATCAAACCTGTCCATTAAACCTTTTAAGTATTTTGTTCCGCCCATAATGTTTTGTTCCGCATCATAAGCATTTGTTACTCCAAGACCTTCTGCTGTTGAAGGCATTAATTGCATCAAGCCCATTGCTCCGCATTTTGATGTAGCATTTGGATTAAATCCTGACTCTTGCGTAATTACAGCTTTTACAAAATCTGAGTCTAGACCGTTTTTTTCTGCATACTTGTCTATCAAACCCTCAATTTCCGCTCTTGAAGCATTGCTTGTATTATTGTGGCTTGATATTGAGGTATCAAGAATTTTTTGGAAGTCAGCATCAGGTTTTGGCCCCAAAGACATAAGGGTTTGAAATTGTTTTTCAATCGTATTGATACGTTGTAAAGTTATGTCTAAACCCGTAAGATTCATCTTACGCTTTCCTCTTCTTAATTACCTACCAAGTCTCTTTCAGGAGTTTATACTTTACCCCTGCTTATACGTCTACATTAACAGTTTAGTATATAAGTATATGCTTAACATCAATCCAAGGATTAGAATTATAAAGAGTCTATTGACCAGTTGGATAATCTGAAAAAATTTTTAATCTATTATGGTTAAAGAATTATCTTTAGAAAAATGTAATGCTCTAAGTTCATTTACTCTGTTACGAGCAAATACCGCATCTTCTGAAAACTGTTTTAGTTCTAAAAATTTCTTGTAATATCTTATAGCATCTTTGTATTTAGCCATTTTGTCAAAACTCATTGCGATTCCTAAGTATGCTTTGTAATAATCAGGGTTACGTTTAAGGAGTTGGAAGAATGTTCTTGATGCTTCCATATAATTCTCCATACCCATTAACATTGCGGCTTTATTGTAATAAGCTTTTAAAAACTCAGGATTTGTTTCAATGAGCTTGTTGTAAATCATTAGTGATAATTCTTCTTCTCCGACAAGTTCATGAGCTATTGCTAACTGTATTTGCGCCTCTAAATTCTCTCTATTGATTAAAATTGCTTTTATCAAATACTCAATTGCTTTTGCAGGTTTACCGTCAGATAAAAAGCAAACTCCGACTTCAAAAAAGTATTCGTCATTGCTGTCATCTATGTTTACCAGTTTTAACAGTGTACTTATTGCTTTTTGGTATTCTTTTAAATATTTGTATGAGATAGCCAGACCAAAATAAGCCTTGCTTTCTTTTCTATCCATCATAATTGCCTGCAAATATGTCTGAATAGATTCTCTGTACATTTTGGCAAATCTAAGAGCATCTGCTTTTACGCAAAGATTATATGATCGTGAACGCTCAGGTATTTTAACCTTTTCAACGACTTTTGCTAAATTATTATTTTTTATCCCAGCATCTATTTGCATTACTCTCTCCCAACCGTATAATACTTGGTTGTGTTAAGTTTTTTAACGGTCAAAGGATTTAATTTGTTTAAATCTTTTGGTTAATATTTTGTAACTTTTACATGGCAAAAAAAATTTTTTTCAGTTATTATGATATGAGTAAATATCTGCTAATTATTAAAAAAGGGAAGAAAGAAGTGGCAAAGAACCTCAAGCAAACCGTAAATATAAATCAGAAGGATGCTGTAAAAGTTAAAGCACCGATTGTAGAAGCTCTTAAGATGGCGTATGAAAATCCTACATACCAGTTTCATATTCCAGGACATACTAAAGGGAAGGCTATTTTCAAGGATTTTCGAAATTTAATTGGTGAAAAAGCTTTGAATATTGATACGACGGATGAGTTTGACAATTTGGGAACTCTACATCCTGCAACAGGTCCTATAAAAGAAGCTCAAGAACTTGCAGCTGAGGCTTTTGGTGCTAAAAAAACTTTCTTTTTATTAAACGGTTCAACAGCAGGAAATTTGGCTCTTGCTATGGCTTTAACTAAAAAAGGGCAGAAGATTATTGTTAATAGAAATTGTCACAGATCAATTTTGACGGGGCTTATTATTTCAGGAGCAGAACCAATTTGGATTTGTCCTAATAAAATTGAAGATTGGTCTGTTTGGGGTAACATTGATGCAGCTACTGTTGAGAGAACTATTCGGGAAAATCCCGATGTGTCTATGGTATGGATTACAAATCCTACTTATGAAGGAGTTGTTTCCGATATTAAATCAATTAGTACTGTTTGTAAAAAGTACGGAATCCCTTTTATAGTAGATGAAGCTCATGGTTGTTTGTGGAATTTTAATAAACATCTTCCGGAAACTGCTTTAAAGCTTGGGGCTGATGCTGTAGTTCATTCACTTCACAAAACAGGCGGAAGTATGAGCCAAAGCTCTATGCTTCACATTGCAAAAGATTCTTGTCTTGATTGTGATGCTGTTGAAAAAGCTTTGAAGCTTCTTCATACAACAAGCCCTTCGCTTATGTTGCTAGCAAGTCTTGACGCTGCAAGAGCTAATTTGCAATCTAAGAACGGACAAAATTTGTTGGAAAGAGCTGTTAAAAATGCTAAGTATTTAAGAACAAGACTCGATGCAATTCCAGGGGTGCACCAGCTTAAGGGTGATTTTGGATATAAAACTGATGTAACTAAAGTTTTTATAAAAGTTGACGGGCTTTCAGGGAAAAGACTAGAATCTATATTAGAAATTGATTTTGGTATTGAGGTAGAATCAGCTTCTGATATTGGGGTTTTGATTTTGTGTAATATCGGAAACAAACATTCTGATTTCAAGTATTTGGCAGACTGTTTGGAAAAAATTGCGGCAAATCATTATCAGGATATATACTATCTTGAAAAGCGTAAACATATGCCAATGTTAGAGCCTCAAATAAAAATGAGTCTTAGAGATGCATTTTACGCAGAAAAGGAAACTGTTGCTAAAGAAGATGCAATAGGTAGAATTTCTGCAGAGGTTGTTGCAGAGTGTCCTCCGGGGATTTCTATTTTGCTTCCCGGGGAATTAATAACAGAAGAGCATTTGCCTTATCTAAATGATTATAAAACACTTGATGTTGTTCGAGTTTAGTGTAAAATCAAAATTTATTATAAAGAAACACTCTTTTTAAGAGTGTTTCTTTGCTTAATTTAATACTTATTTCTTATTTAAGTTTATTTTCAATCTCAGCTAAGATCTCATCAAGTTTAGAAGCGTCTTTCACACCGCCTTGAGCAAAGTTTGGACGTCCGCCGCCGTTTGCGCCGGTTGCTCTTGCAATTTCGCCTACAAGCTTGCCTGCATTTATGCCTTTTTTAACGAAACTGTCGGTAACTTTTACTACTACCATTCTTTCATTAGCAAGAACTATAACACATTCTCCGAGTTTGTTTGCTAAAAGTTCAATTCCTGCTTTAACTGCATCTGAATCGAAGTTTTCTATCTTGGAGATAAACAATTTGCCGCCTTCAATATCTTGAGCTCGTGAAATAAATGTTGAGAATTTACTTCTTGCCATTTCTGCCTTGGTTTCTTCTAAAGATTTTTGAAGTTCTTTGTTTTCTTCAAGAATTTTTTCTATTCTTGCTTCAACTTCGTCAAAATGAACTTTGAATTTTGAAGCGAGTTTGTCAATTTCTGCAGATTTTGCGTTCAAATACTTAATTGCAGCATCTGCGACTACTAATTCTATTCTTCTTGTACCTGCTGCAATTGCGCCTTCAGATACAATTTTTGCCAATCTTAATTCTGCTGTATTTGAAGCATGAGTACCTGCGCAGAATTCTTTTGATACAACTTCGTGTTCAGGATGCTCATGGTGTCCTTTGCAATTTCCGTCACCGCAGTTGCATTTTTTCTTACCGCCGATTGTTACTACTCTTACGACATCTTCGTATTTTTCGCCGAATAAAGCGGTTGCACCGGTGAGTTTTGCCTCTTCAATATCCATTACATCAGTTTGAACAGGAAGTTTTTCACCTATCCATTTGTTCATAATTTCTTCTGTTTTTTCGATTTCTTGAGGTGTCATTGCTCGAGAGAAAGTAAAGTCAAATCTCATTCTGTTTTCTTCTACCTGAGATCCTGCTTGTTTTACTTCATCTCCAAGAACATTAATCAATGCAGCTTGAAGAAGGTGAGCAGACGTATGGTGTACTCTTATTTGTGCTCTTCTTGAAGAATCTATTTGAGCAAAAACATATTCACCTATGTTAACTTCGCCATTTACAACCTGACATCTGTGTACAAAAAGATGATTTACTTTAAATGTCGTAAGAACTTCTGCTTTCAAATTCTCGTTTACGATAAATCCGCTATCACCAACTTGACCGCCACATTCTGCGTAGAAAGGAGTTCTGTCAAGAACAACATCCACGTAACCTTCACCTTCTATAGTTGCAAGAATTTTTGCTTCACAGCAGTCAACAAGATAACCTACAAATTCAGTAGAACCGACTTGTTCTTCTACCTTTGCATATTTTATATCACCTGTAACAGAAATCTTTTCAGTAGCTGCTTTTGCTCTGTCTTTTTGTTCTTGCATTGCGGATTTAAAGCCTTCTTCATCTACGTTTAATCCGTTTTCTGAAGCGATTTCCTTGGTTAATTCAAATGGAAAGCCGTATGTATCGTATAATTTGAATGCACTTTCTCCGTCTATATCCTTTTTGTCGGATATAAAATCTTCTAACATTTTGTATCCTCTATCGAGAGTCTTAGAGAAGCGTTCTTCTTCTTTTTTGATTACGTCAATAACTTTAGCTTTATTCTTAACCAATTCAGGATAAGCTTCACCGTAATTATCGACAACTACGTCAACCAATTTATATAAGAAAGGAAGTTCCATTCCCAAGATTTTTCCGTGTCTTAAAGCACGTCTTAAAATCATTCTAAGAACGTAGCTTCTGCCTTCATTTCCCGGAATTACACCGTCAGAAATCAAGAAAGTTACACATCTTGCATGGTCGGTAATTATTCTAAGCGAAATATCTGTTTTTTCTGATTTTTTGTAAGGTACACCGCTCATCTCTGAAACTTTGTCTAAAATCGGTCTTAACAAATCAGTTTCAAAAGTTGACCCAACACCTTGGCAAACCATAGCTATACGTTCCAAACCCATACCGGTATCTACGTTTTTCTTCTCTAATGGAGATTGGTTTCCTTCTTCATCCTGATAAAGTTCTGTAAATACGAGGTTCCAAATTTCTACCCATCTGTCACATTCGCAAGTATCAATACCGCAATTTGGATCATCACACTTGTATTCTTCGCCTAAATCATAATGAATTTCTGAGCAAGGGCCGCAAGAACCTGATGCACCTGGAGGGCCCCAAAAATTATCTTTTTTACCTTTTCTTTTGATACGTTCTGCAGGAACTCCTATACTTCTCCAAATTTCGAATGCTTCATCATCTGTTTCAAAAATTGTTATCCATAATCTATCTTTATCAAGTTTTAAAACTTCTGTTACAAATTCCCAAGCCCAAGGAATAACTTCTTTTTTGTAGTAATCACCAAAAGAGAAGTTTCCTAACATTTCGAAAAACGTATGGTGTCTTGGTGTTCTTCCTACATTTTCTATATCAGAATCTTTTCCACCGGCTCTTGCACACTTTTGGCAAGATGTTGCCCTTGCAGGTTCATAAGGACATTTTTGTATTCCTAAAAATATCGGCAAAAACTGTAACATGCCAGCGGTTGTTAATAATACAGTAGGGTTATCAGGCACAAGGCTTGAACTTTCTACTATAGTATGTTGATGTTTATCTTTAAAATAATCTAAGTATAATTTTCTAATTTCGTTTCCTTTAAGCATATAATTAATCCCTTTTTCTCTACATGTAAATTAATTATACATCAAAGGGTAGAAAGGGGTAAATATATTCTTTGTCAGTTTATATACTCAGAACTCAGCACCTTATAAAAGTATATTTTTTACTTTAAAAAAGGACAGGTGGATTTCTAATTAAAATTCGTCAGCTTACAAAAATCAACTTCCAGAACATCTGCTAATTCAAATAATTTTCGTAAGCTCATATACTTTTGTCCTCTTTCTACGCGACAGATGTACTCGTATGAAAGGTCTAGTTTTTCTGCCAAAGCAGCCTGTGTCAAACCTTTTGTTTCTCGATATTTTTTTATATTTTTACCTAATTCTTCTAATCTTGACATATGACCTATTTTTCCATAATATTTATATTATGTCATTGACCTATTTGTCCAAGAGAGGGGAATATGCTTTCTAAAAAAAATAAATATCAACAAATATTCAAAGAGTTGGGAAAAAATATCAGGAAACTTAGAGAATATAATAATATGACTCTGCAAGAACTGTCTAAAAAGACAAACATTCGAAAAGAATATTTACAGAAGATAGAAGACGGTAAAGCCTATGGGCTAGACACCTTAAAATTCTTAAAAATCGCAGAAGCTCTTAAAACACCTGCTCATATCTTAGTAGAAGGAATAAAATAAAATTAACCCCTGTTTTTTCTGGCTTTCCTTTCTGTAATTTTGGCGTTCATCATCGGGAGCAATATCCCTAAAGTAATTGCAGAATATGCTATACCGGAAGCGTGTGCAAGGTTTAATTTCCACATATTTTTCTTTGCAAAAACTTCGCCTTTTGATGCAATTTCGTTATGTGTTTTTAATGCCATATCATTAAGCCAATGTTTTAAACCTTTACCTTCCTTTTGGTAATTAAATAAATTTTTGCCGCTTTTATCTAAAAGATTTGCAACACCTTTAGCCGCAAAACCGCCAAATACAAGCCAGTTTAAGAAGCCCAAATAATCTCTTGTCATTGATTCTCTCAACTCTGTTCCGTTATCTGCTGCCATAAATCTTCCGATTATATTTGCGGCATAAACGGTTTTGATTGCATTCCCACTTGTTATCGGTCCTGTAAATTCAAGTTTTTTTGCGAATTGCTTGAAGTTTTTTACACCCATTACACTGAATACCATTCCTGCCATAAGTGCACTTGCACCAAGCTTCTTTAAAATTAGTAATTTGTCTTTTTTCTGTTCGCCTCTAAATGTAGAAGTGTAATCGACATCACCCACAAAGCCTTTCTTACCTGTCCTTTTTTCTGTTATTTTTCTATTAATCCACTGATTTGTAAGCCCTAAAACACAAGATGCTGAAATAGCACCAAAGGCTTTAATTTTATTTACGCGTGAAATCTTATTAATTGCTTGTTCTATTTCCTTATTACTTTTCTTTGTAAAAATATCTTTTGCCATATCGTGTGTATCACGCAAAATATTTTCTAATTTGGCAGAAAGTTTAGTCCCATCAATATTTAATTCAGTATCACGTTCCGCACCCAGAGCATTTGTTAGACGTTTTTCAATAATTGAGAGAGCGAATTTTTTATCATCTTTTGTTATGTTTTTGTCTTTTATAAGTTTTTTAAGAGTCTTTATAAAACCTTCTTCTGTTTTTAATTCATTTTGAATTCCTTTGTTCTCCGGATTGTTCCACTTGATTTTATCCCATCTGGCTTCATCAATCCATTCAACTTTTTTCCAGTTTATGTCTTTGAAATGATTTGTTTTCATTCCATCTCTGCCTGAAATGTTTTCAAGAACAGTTTTTATGTATTTATCAAGATTTCCGCTTTTCTCCCAAGCTTTATTCAAGGTCTCTAAAGATTCTTGTGTGTACCAGCTGTCAGGGTTGATTTTTACCTCGGGTTCTACTCGTCTAGATGCAATTTTTGAAATACCCATTGCAAATAAGCCAGCTGAAAGACAATTGATGAAAGTTCCACTAATTTCTCTTATAAAAGTTTCGGCACCTGCAAATTCATTTCGAGCTTTTGTATCATAATATGCTCTTGGAACAACCATAGCTCCGACATCAAGACCAACAGCATTGACCATTTCATTCATGTCACAGGTTCTCAAAATCCCTGTTACAGCTCCATCTAAGGGTCCTTTGAATCCAATGTTGCTATTTATATTGCTAATTTTCATTAATTATCCTTTCAGAGTTTTTATCGGCATTAATAAAAAATCCCTTTTAAACTAACGGGACTTCTATTAAATTCTGCTATATACAAAAATTACATATCAAAACCAAGCAAGTCCCAATTGAAATTTGGAGGATTTGGATGAAGAATTATTTATAATCCCTAATATGTATTGCATATATTTGAGTATACTACCACTGAGTATATCGTGTCAATATACAGAAAGGGTAGCTTATTATAAGCTACCCTTTCTATAACGGAAATTTTGGTTGTGAATGACGGGTTACATCATACCGCCCATACCGCCCATTCCTGCCATTGCTGACATATCAGGAGTCTTTGATTCTTCCGGAATATCAACTACAGCTGCTTGAGTTGTTAACAACATAGAACCTACAGATGCTGCATTTTCAAGAGCGCTTCTTGTAACTTTTGCAGGGTCTACAATACCTGCTGCAAACATATCAGTATATCTGTCTAACAAAGCATCATAACCATAAGCATCCTTTTCAGCTCTTACGTTTTCTACCACAACATCAGACTTTGCACCTGAATTGTATGCGATTGCTCTCAAAGGTACATCAAGCGCTGCCATCAAAATCTTATAACCGCTCTTTTCATCATCTGATTCAAAAGTTATTGTATTAATTTTTGATTCAAGTTCTTGTTGTACTCTGATTAATGCAACACCACCACCAGGAACAATACCTTCTTCATTAGCTGCTCTTGTTGCGTTTAGAGCATCTTCGATTCTTAATTTTCTTTCTTTTAATTCGATTTCAGTAGCTGCACCAACTTCGATTACTGCAACACCGCCTGACAATTTTGCCATACGTTCTTGCAATTTTTCTTTGTCATATTCGCTATCTGAAGCTTCGATTTGTTTTTTGATTAATCTTACACGTTCTGCTACTGCTTCTTTTGTTTCATTGCCTACAACGATTGTTGTTTCATCTTTTGTTACAGTAACTCGTTTTGCAAGACCCATCATATCTGTTGTTATGTTTTCAAGCTTAATTCCCAATTCTTCTGTGAACATTTGACCACCTGTTAGAATTGCGATATCTTCTAACATTGCTTTTCTTCTGTCACCAAAACCTGGAGCTTTAACTGCAACTGCTCTCAATACTTTTCTCATTGTGTTTACAACCAACGTTGCTAAAGCTTCGCCTTCAACATCCTCTGCAATTAACAACAATGAACGTCCGTCACGTGCAACTTGTTCAAGAACAGGTACTAAGTCAGCTATCAAGTTGATTTTCTTGTTTACACATAAAACATAAGCATCTTCCAAAACTGCTTCCATTCTTTCAGGATCAGTTACAAAGTAAGGTGATATGTAACCTTTATCAAATTGCATACCTTCTACAACCTTTAAGTTTGTTCCGAAAGATTTGCTTTCTTCTACAGTAATTACACCATCGTGCCCTACTTTTTCCATTGCTTCTGCAATTAATTCACCGATTTCTGAATTGTTACCTGCGGAAATCCCTGCAACTTGTGCAATTTCTTCTTTTGTACTTACTGATTTTGATAAATCTCTGATCTTATTTATTGCAATTTCTACAGCTTTATCAATACCACGTTTCATTGACATAGGATTAGCACCGGCTGTTAAGTTCTTCAAACCTTCTCTTACGATTGCTTGAGCTAAAACTGATGCTGTTGTTGTACCATCACCTGCTACATCATTTGTCTTTGATGAAACTTCTTTTAGAAGTTGTGCACCTGCATTTTCTAAACCATCTTGCAATTCTATTTCTTTTGCAATTGTTACACCATCATTTACAATTTGTGGTGCACCAAATTTCTTTTGCAAAATTACGTTTCTACCTTTTGGGCCTAGGGTAACTTTTACTGCATCAGCAACTGCGTCTATACCTCTTAGTAATGACTTTCTTGCTTCTTCTTCAAAAACTATACGTTTTGCCATTGTTTATATTCTCCTTTTCTAAAATTTACTCAACTATTGCAAGAGCATCTTTTATTGACAAAATCTTATACTCTACTCCGTCCATTTTTACATCTGTTCCGGCATATTTAGCGTATAAAATAACATCTCCCACTTTTACATCCATTGGTTCTCTTTCACCACTTTCATTAATTTTGCCTTCACCAACAGCAACAACTTCACCCTTTTGAGGTTTTTCTTTTGCACTGTCAGGAATAAATATTCCTCCTGAAGTTTGCTCTGTATCTTCTATTACCTTGATAACAATTCTGTCTTGTAATGGTTTTAATGCCATAATATAATCCTCCTATCTACTAACATCTATATTTATATAATGATTTTCAAGTTTTTATTAAAAAATTAAGGAAATTTTAATATTTCATTATTTTTAAGTTTTTATTGATAACATCTGTAATTTCTTGTATACTCATTTATGTATGAATAAGCGTTTAAAGAAACTTTCACTTGCCATTTATTGGCATATGCATCAACCGGTTTATGAACTTGAAGGCACATACCTTATGCCTTGGGTTAGATTGCACGCGGTTAAAGACTATTTGGATATGGTTCTTATTCTGGAAAAATTTCCAAAATTAAAACTGAATTTTAATATCGTACCAGCTTTATTAGATGCCATTATTGATTATTCTGAAGCTGGTTATCATGATATTCATTCCGAGTTAACGGTATCTGAAACCGAAAATCTTACTGATGAAGAAAAAGCGTTTATTATTAACAACTTTTTTAGCTCTAAATATGAAACTATGATTTATAGGAGTGAAACTTATAAAAATCTCTTCCAAAAAAGATTTGCAAAAGACA
>CALUVP010000116.1 GCA_944324215.1 Candidatus Gastranaerophilales bacterium
GTTTCAGGTATCAGAAATGATAGAAAAACTGATACTTTTTTCAAAAAGTTTACCGCGTATTGTTTTTATAAACTAATGAATATTTTGGGAGTTAAAATCCCTCCTAACCATTCAGATTTCAGACTTGTAAGTTATAAAGCTCTTGAAATTCTTGAAAAATATTCAGAAACGGGATTGTTTTTAAGAGGATTTTTTCACGAAATCGGACTGAAGACGGCTTATGTTCATTTTAATGTAAAGCCTAGAAAAGCTGGAAAATCCAAGTTTAATTTCTTCACTCTTACAAGTTTGGCTCTTACTGGAATTACCGCATACAGTATTGTTCCATTAAGAATAATAGCTGCAATGGGTGTTTTAACTGTTTTGGGCAGTTTCCTTTTGGCTGCAGAAGTTGTATTTGAAAAATATTTTCTTCACGATACCCCAAGCGGATGGGCAACGCTTGTTGTACTTTTAGCTTTCTTTGGTGGCTTGCAAATATTCTGTCTTGGTATTATAGGCGAATATATGGGACAAATTTTTAACGAAGTTAAGGCAAGACCAAGGTATATAAAAGAAAAAGAGCTTATTTAAATTTTTATATTAAATCTTTTGACCAGCAGTAAAGCATTTTACTAGGTTTGTAAATTTTTGTAAATTTGTTGTCAGAAATATTAAAGTTTTTACTCTAATTGTCCGTAATAGACCATGTAACATTTTATTTAAAATGTTACATGGTCTTAGAAAGCTTAAAGAACAAGTAAGATGTAAAAGAAAAAAATATATGAAGGAGTAAAAACTGTTAAAAATTTCAATAAAAACAGACAACATAACATTTTAAATAAAAAGTTATGTACCAAAAAGAGTTTTAGAAAGGGCATAAGATGGCAGAAAATTTATCATTAGGGAAAAAAGGAAAATATGGAGAAATAGATTTCAGTAAGATAAGAAGTGGTATTAAAAAGAAAGATCTTATTGAGGGTGTTGATTCAAAGCTAAAATCTGTATTTGAGCAGATTATTAATAAAATAGATACCAATCCTGATGATAATATGCTCAGTCGTGAAGAATTGCAAGCATTTTGGCAAGAGCTTGAAAAGTTATCTGAGAAAGATGGAAATCTATCAAGCAAAGAAGCTCGTAAATATCAGTTAAATGGTGAAAATATTGGTAGAAAAGGCAATGATGCCTTATTTGCAGTATTGAATAAACTTACAGAACTTTCAAAAGAAGTAAAAAATATCAAAACAGAAACTATAGATGGTCAAGAAGTTGAAGTAATTGAATATAACAATAATAAAACCGAAAAAATCTTTCCTGATGGTTCGAAAATTGTAATTATAACCAATGGAAAATCCGTAAAATCTACAACTTATGACAAAAATGACAATAAAAAAGAAGAATGTGTAGAAGATGATAATACAAAAGATACAACGATTTATGATGGCGAAAAAAAGATAAAAGTAGTTGTTTTAAATAAAAATGATCAAACTAAAACTACAGTATATTATGATAATTCGGAAATTCCTATAAAAAGAGAGCTGGAGAAAGGAAATGTAAAAGAAGAATTTGAAAAAGTTGATGTAAATGGTAAAAAAGAATGGCAGAAGAGTAAAAAAATTGAAAGGATAAATGATTTTGATCAAACAACATCATATAAATATGACGCTCAGGGTTCTTTGTCGAGTGAAAATGTGGTAACTTCAAAAGGGACAATAGAACGTAGTTATAATGCAGATGGTAGTGTTACCTCGATAATAAGTAATAAAAATGAGCCTGTTCATACATTAAACTATCAAAAAGATAATGAAAGTGATTATACAGATAGTTACCAAGCTGGTGGTGCAAATATTACAGACAGTTATCAAGATAATAAACATATAAGACAAGTAAAAGAAATTAATGGCACTTCTTACGAAGTAAATTACGACGAAAATGGTAATACTGTAGGTATAGTTGTCCAAAATGGCGAATCTATACAACAAATTGCAAATAAATTTGGAGTTTCAGTTAAAGATTTAGTAAAAGTAAATGCCACAAAGATACACGGCAAATACCCAAATGCGTACTTCTCAGTAGGTGAAGAAATAAAAATTCCTAAAAAGCTAGAAGCAGATGCAGAAGTATTGCAGGGAAGAAAATCACGTGAAGAAGCACTGTCTGACTATACAACAATGATGGCAAGACGTGCTGAAGAAGCTCGCAAAAGAGAGGAAGAAGCTAAATTAAATGAAAGAACTGTGATTGCAAAAGGTAAAAATGGATATTACGCAGCAAAAGACGGTTATGGTAATATCCACTATCATGATCCTAAAGGAAAAGAAATTTCTGCAGAAAAATTTAAAGAAGTTTGCCCTAATATTTATAAAAATGTAACAGAAGCAAAATCTGCAGCAGAACGAGGCGCAACAAAAAGAACTGTAAATAAATACAATACTGCAACTATAAAAAAAGAAGCCGGAGATCTTGCTAAAAAAATTCACGACCAAATTGCTGGAGCATCATCAAATGATAACACAGTAAACTTGTTGCGTGCAATTACTTACGAAAACGCTGCATTTGTAATTTCAGAATATCAAAGAATGTACAACGTTTCACTTGCAAAAGATATTAATGATGAATGGGGCTTAGACATTAATACTATTAAAGAACATATTTGTAAAAAGCTTGTAGCACAAGCAAAAGCTCTTAAAATTTCTGGGATCTATTATGGTGATTACCAAAAGATTAACGACATAAACTCTTTGCAAAATTGGATTAATAAAGCATCTTCAGCAATCATAAAAAGCATGAGTAACGCAAAAGAGACTTACTATGCAACAGATGCAGAAGAAGTACAAAGAAAAGAGAACTTGCAGAAAAAGGAAATAAATAAAGCTTCTGCAGGACAAATAGTAGATTCTCTATTGAAAGCAATACAAGGATGGAACGATGTAGATACAATCAAATCTGTAATCTCCAGAATTGATACAGCAGAAGAATTAAAAGAAGTAAACAGATTATTGGCTCTAAAAGGGTTCCCCCCAACAGACAAATACTCTGCTATTGAAAATTTCATTTACCAAGAAGCAAACAATGATGCTGTTCACACATATAACTCATCTAGTTATTTGGAACAGACTGTACAAAAATGGATTGATAATGGTGTATTATCAGGACAAGAAGCTAATAAAGCACAAGCCAGAATGGCCGCAAGAATTATATATGATGGCGGCGACGGTTTCGGAACAGACTGCAAAAAAATAAAAAAAGCAGTAAGAATGATTAAATGTCCTAGACCTATAGGTAACAAGGCATATGACAATGCTCAAGCAAAAGAAGTATATCGTTTAGTTAACGATATGATAAATAAACATAATACTTTCTACGGATTAGGCAGTCCTTGCACAGATTTAATAGATTACTGTGAAGGAGAAATGTGGGATCATGAAGTAAAATACTTAAAAGGTATTTTAGCAGAAACAAATGCAATTCAAGGAAAGGAAAAAGCACAAGCTATTCATGATTTGACAGAAGAAGCAGTAGCTGGGGGCGGCACAGATATTGAATACTTAACTCAAGCTATCAAAGGCATAAATTCTCGTGAAGACAGAATTGCAGTAGAAGCTATACTCAAGGAATATTGTCAAAAACATAATGTAAAATTACAATACGAAGGTCAGTCATACTTACAAGCAATCCTATATGATGAATGCGATAAATTTATGGGCTTTGCTCGTAACCATAAGGAAATTCGTAAGTTCAATGAAATGCTTATCGCCCAAGGAGCTTATAATGAAAAAGAAATTATAAATATTCGTGCAGAACAAGCCGCATTACAAATAATGGAAGGAGACTTTAGTAATACAAAAGAAGCTGTACAACAAATAAAAGATCCTAAAGTTTACGCAAGAGTAATAGAGCTTATTAAGGAAATGTGGGGCGGTGGTCACTTAAACAACTACCTTACCCAAGAATTAGGATTGGAAAAAGCTGATTTGGTAAATGCCGAACTCGCTGCTAATAACATTATAGGCGGGGAAGAAGCTGCAAATATAGCGTACAGATTAATCCTTAATTCAGATTTTGACGTAAGAGCAAAAGGTGTAATGGCAATTAGAACAAGTGAAGTTGCCAAATTAGTTGACCAAAAATTAAAAGCTAATGGTTCTTCTCTTGCAGAAGTCTTGAATAAATTTAACAAAGAAAAAGCAGAATATAGAGCAAAAGCTGATATTTGGAATGGCTTGGGTTCTTTCGGTTTAGGATTTATTGGAGAAGCTATTTCAGACGAATACAAGAAAAATACTGATGCTTCCGACAATATGTACGTGGAAGTAAGTACTCCTCAAAACCTTAGTGAAACACAGAAAAATGCTTATGAAATGACTGTCAAAATTTTTGAAGAAAAACTTGAGAAGATGAAAAAAGCTTATCAAGAGGCATTGGACAGTCAAGGTGTTGTATCAGGTGCAATCAATGCTTTCTGTGAAACTTACGGACTTGGTACTACAAGAGAAGAAATTGAATCAAGAATTGAACATGATACAGAAACCCTACGTTTGTTAAAGCTTGCTGCAAAGGGTAAGCTTGCGAAAGTAGAAAACGGTAAAAATGTTGCAGTAAGTTTTGAAGCAGTATTTAAAGAACGCAACGTTGACACTAATTTTGATGTTGCAAAAGTTGAAAAAATTGCAAAACAAGCTGAAACAATGATTGCTATGGGCTATGGCAAAGAAAATATTGCTATATGCTGGGAAGAACTTAGCAATGCAAGAACAGCAGAACAATATGCAATTGCAATAATTGATACTCTTGAAAAAATATCAACAATGACAGGCAAACAATTGTCATTAGCAGGATTTAACTATAGTTATAAAGACGGCACAATTGTAGATGCTTCTGGAAACACTGTTCCTCTAAGTACATTACAGGAAATAGCACAGCAATTAAAACAAGGTCTTTCTGATATTTCACAAGATTTACTTGGAACAGCTATTCCAATGAATACTACTGCCTCAAATATTTCAGATGTTTTATCTGAAGGATATGACAAAAAACTCGAAAGCTTCAAGCAAGAATTTAAAGCTGCTTTCGGTCAGGATGTTCCGGATGAAATGCTTGAAGACTACATGAGTACAATCAATACAGGAATGACCGTATTAAACTTCGGAGTAATGATTGGTGCTATGGTAGCAGCTCCATTTACCGGAGGTGGTTCTCTGGCTGTATTTGCAATGACAGCAGCAGGTTCACTCGGACTAAATGCCCTAGAACATTCTACAGATGCTGATGGATGGACTAACAGCGAATGGACATCTGATGTATCACAAGCTATGTGGGACGGTGCATTATCAGCTGTAGGTTTCAAAATCGGTCAATTTGCAGAATCATTTGCAAGAGGCAGCCAATTGGTTGTAAACCAAAATAAATGGCTGGCAAAGCTACCTAAAAACAAAATCGGAGAAGCCCTTAATAAAGCTAAGTATGCAGCAAACAAAATGCAAGCTTATTCTGGCAAAATAGGAAAAAGTGTTCTTGAAACAAGAAAAGCCCAAATTCTTGCGAAAAACCCTGGTGCAAACCTCAATAGCGTAGAGAAGGCAAGCTTACTATTTGCAAGAGCAGAAGCTTGTGGTTTTGAAATTACTAGTGATATGGCACAATCACTTGTTCAATCATACTGTATGACCGGACAATTTGATGAAGAATCTTTCTTAACAGCATTATGCATATCATTAGGAGCAAACCTAATAGGTCACAGCTTTGCAGCAAGAAACATGGACCAAGCGCCAGTCCCTAATGCAAAAGGAGAAGAACTTCCTGCAACCAATCCAAAAGGAGACGATGCACCAGTATCTGCTCCAAAAGATGAAAAAACACCTGCTCCTGTTGATAAAACAGGAACAGAAGTTCTTGATAAAGCATCTTCTCATGGTACAGCAAACCCTAGCGTCGTAAACGTTGGCGCTAAAAAAGCTGATGCTATAAAAACAGAAGTTGAATCAGCATTAAACAATCCGGAAATTAGCGGAGAAGAGCTAGCACGCATTCGTCAAGAAGTAGAAGCTTTATCTGATAGAGACTTAAGACGTAAATTACTTGAAAAAATCGATAATAAAGCAAAAGCTTTAGAAGCACCAAAACAAGAAGTATTCAATGAAGCACGTGCTGAAAATCTTGAAAACAATGTAAACCATATATTTGAAAAACACAGTGAGTTAAATGCTACTGATGTAAGAGTTTTGAACGAATACATAAGTGGTATTGAAGATGTAAACGTTTTAAATGAACTCAAAGACAAATTAAGCCAAAAAGAATTAACCTATGGCGGTGTAACTAAAAATTATGACATTTTAAGAAAATCTATTGACGACAGAATCAATTCTATTAAGCCAAAAACTATTACAACAAATAGTGAACTGAGAGATGAAGTTTCATCAATGCTAACAGAAAAAGCAAAAACCGGAAAAGGCTTAAATGAAGATGATGTAAACAAAATTAAAGAATATATAGAAACTATAACAGATGAAACACAACTAAAGGATTTGCAAACCTTATTAAATGGCAAGAAGATGACAGGTGCTCATAAAAAGCAGCTAAAAACAGCTATTGAAAATAAACGGAATTCAATACAACAATCTGGTGTTAAAGTAGAAGAAACTCCTGAAGTTGACGAAGCTCCACGTTCAGGTGAAACTCCAAAAACAGGAGAGTCGCCAGAAGTTGACGAAGCTCCACGTTCAGACAATACGCCAAAAAATGATGGTATACAAGATGACATTAACGCGTCAGGCAATTATAAAAAGGACGTAAATGGCCATATTTTACCTGAAGAATATAAAAATATGAGCAATGACGAATTAATAGAGGAATATACTCGACTAAAAGAATATGAACTTGATGGAACTGTAAGACAAGTCAGAGAATTATCATATGAACTTGATGGAACTATAAGACTAGTCAGAGAATTATCTATTAATTCCCATGATGCTAGTGCGCAAAAAAGTGCAATTAGACAAGAACTTGAAAATCGTGGCTTAAAACTTACAAGAAGCTATGATGGAAATAAAACTGTATATGGATATGATAACGCAGAAAAAGCTCCTGATTCCAATAAGACTCATGAGTCTGAAAACGCTAATAAAACTCCGGGCTCAGATAAACCTGATGGAGAAAAATCTTTCGAAACAATGAATCCGGATGAACTGTTTGCAGAATACTACAGATTAAAAATGGAGGTTACATATTCACCATTGAGTACAGCAGATAAAGCTGCTAACATCAACAAAATGAAAGAAATTGAAAAACTAATAAATGAAAAAGGATATAATGAAGCTCCAAAATCAGAAAGCTCAGCTGATAAATCAGAAGCTCCTAAATCAAATTATACCGCAGCTGAATTACGTCAGAAACTTGGTGAAAAACTATATAAAGCTTATCAAAAGGCGGATGATTTTATTGCAAAATTAAGAAATATAGATGATTATAAGAAAGTAAAAAACTATATTCAAGCTAACTTCCATAAATATGTAGATATAATGGATCATTTGCTTGATAAGCTAGAAGCTGCAGCAAAAAAAATCGGACTAAAAATCAAAAAGACTGTTTTGGGTGAAACAACAAGCAAATACTTCCGCTCAAAAGATGTTGCAGATTTCGTTAATGCTCAATACGTAGATCCTCACACTTTGTATCAGGATCTTCTAAATAAAGGTTTTGAACAAACACGTGCAACATATTTCAGCAAAGATCAGGCTTTTATTTCAATGTATGATCCTAAAGGAAAAACTCTTTATACCTATATCTATGAAGGTACAGAATGTGTACATAAGAGCAAATGCTATGCAACAAGAAATGCGGATGGTAGTTTAACAAGACACTCTGAGTTAACTGTTGATTACCAGAAAGACGGAAAGGCAAAAGTCAACATAAAAGAAGGCAATGCCGATATTTACACTGAAACCGTTAATGTAAAAAATCCATCACAACACATAGATCCTAAAAAAGCAGAAGCCATTTCTAAATTTGACCATAATGCACCAATAGTTGACTTACCTATGAGCGGAGATATGCTAAACTTGAATGCTCAATATGCATTAGATATAGATAATCTTCCTGAGTTAACACTTATTAATGGTACAAAAGTTGATTTAGACTCACCAGAATTTAGAAATAAAATTGCTTCTCTTAAAGATGGTGAATTCTTAACTATAGGAAGAGAAGGCGATATAAAACTTTATGTATCCTATAATTCTGGCGTATCAAGACATCACATATTAATAACTCGTCAAAACGGACAAATCGTGATGAAAGATATTTCTAAATTTGGCAAAACTTTGTGCTCCACTAAAATAGCACAAGGATATGCTTATGGTTTTGATATTTCCAGTGGCAGAATTAGTGCAAATGATTATACATATAGAAACATTGATGATTTAAAAAATCAAATGAGAGATGTTTTAGACAGATTTAGTACAAATTCTCAAAATGTAATTATCAACGATTTAATGCAAAAAAATAGCTGCAGACTCCAAAAACATGGTATTGAATACCAATTCTCTATGAGAGGTAACACTGTTCATTTGGAAGAATTTGATATCACGACAAAATATAACATCACAGAATCCATAATAGATAACTATAGCAAGCAAACAACTTATGATATCAATGATGTAAACGATATTTTCTGGGCAATAAATGATAAATTAAGCAAATTCAGCCCTGAAACTCAATCATACATCATAAATAAACTTGCAGAAGGAAATGTTTGCAGATTACGCAAAGGCGGAATCAGCTATGAATTCACTCTTGATGCAAATGGAAGAATTACTATTAAAGAATATGATTATGCAAGATACAATTACGATAACAGCCAAAGATCAGAGGATTTTAATAATAACAGAAATAATAGAGCTAACAATGCCGGTAATAATGAGGCAGAAAGAATGTCTAAAATTGAAAAACAAGAAAGAATACAAACTTTAGAATCATTAATAGAAAGAGCTGATGATATTAGCAAATTTAAAACTAAATTTGCAAACTTGTTCTCTCCAGACTTTAAGGTTTCAACAGAAGCAGACGTTCAAGAATTGAAAAAAACTACAAGACTTATAAAAGCATTCTGGCATACTGACGCTGGTTCTGGTGCGCCTACAGAATTACAGATGACAATTGACGAACTTTTCAACATGACTGATGGAAAATATGTTTCTAATGGAGCTGCTCGAATGGGAACTCCTGCAGAAGTCAATAGTATGTTAGAAAAACTTAGACAGCTTACAGATATTAACGCTTTAGAAAAAGAACTTGCAGAGCTTAAAGGTTAAAAGAAAAAAAACGATAGATTTTAATCTATCGTTTTTGTCATATTTAGTTAAACTCAGGTTTTCTTGAGTACAGGTATATTAAACTTGAAAGCGCTGTATAAACTAAAAGTTCCGAAGATTCTTCAAACATCATATTATGAAAAACTTCTTCTCCTGCCCAAGCAAATATGATTGCTATTAATAGAAACAAACAATTCCAAAAAGGAAATTTTACATTTTTTAAATAGTTCCAAAGTTCAATGTATAGCTTTTTCCATAGAAAATAAACCCCGGTCCAAGCCATATAACATCCGTATAACGGGTGAAAAAGCCAACCGTATTTAATTTCTTTCCAGGTATAGAATGTATTTGGTTGATTAGGAACACAGAAAAATATTGTTCTTA
The DNA here is from genome assembly GCA_944324215.1 of Candidatus Gastranaerophilales bacterium. Taxonomy (GTDB): domain Bacteria; phylum Cyanobacteriota; class Vampirovibrionia; order Gastranaerophilales; family Gastranaerophilaceae; genus CAG-196. The sequence goes on from CALUVP010000116.1 coordinate 9,672, forward strand.
AACAATTAGTTTCACGGATTAACAAAATACCAATAACCAATGCTACAAATTTAAAAAAAGTTTTATTAAATTTTGTACTTAATGCAAGATACATTCCCACAAAAAGAACTATGAGCTGAATATTTTCAAACCACGAATTTTCGTAAGCCGCACTTTCTGGTAAAAATTTACAAGCTGGTATTATTAATAAAAAAACAAACAAATTTACCCAATTGATTTTATAAAATTTAAAATCAAAATGTCCCCCCAAAAAAGAGAGTATCTTTTTCATACTTTATTAACTCCAAATCTTAATTCCAAATCCATTATACTATAAAAGAATAAAGCTTGTAAATCTTAGTATATACAAGCTTTATTCTTTTATTCGCTGTTAGTCAATATTCTAAGCTGCTTCTTCAGTGCATACATATTTAGCAGATTTAGCGACAACTCCATAGCAAACCATTGTTAATCGATTATTCAAAGCCAACATTGTTCTAAAATTGTTTGCAGAACAATTCATTGCACTCATCATATCATCGGCAGAAACCTTTGATACCAAAGCTCCTTCATCGTGATTATCTACTTTTTCCTGTGCATACTTTTCTACTAATAACTTGTCAATAAAATCTCTTGCGCCAATTGCCATAATTAAATACTCCTATATAATCTAATACTCTGTTTTGAATTTTTAAGATTGAAAATTAAGCCATATCAAAGCTTTGCTTTTTGGCTTTCTTGTTCTCTCTTAAATATCTCTTATATATATAAAGTATTTAACAAAGAAATAATTGCTTTTTTTATTTTATTTTGTTAACTTTTGTAAAGAAAATTTTAATAACCTGAATTTTCACCAATAGTATCAACCGCTTCGACTTTGATATCCGTAATCAATTCTGAGTAAGAAATTACAACGATTGTAGGAATATGCCTTTCTAAAAGTTGGTATAAAGGAAGACGAATTCTTGGTGAACATAAAATTACAGGTTGTTGTCCTATTGACTGATGAGCTTTCATAAGTGTCATTGCAGTTGACTCAATTAAATCTTGAACTTGCATTGGATTTAAAAGAAACATAGTACCTAATTCTGTTCTTTGACAGCTATCATCAAGTGTTTTTTCCCATTCTGGAGAAAGAGTAAGAGCATATAAAACGTGATCTCTATCTACATTATTTAAACAAATTTGCCGCCCTAATGCAGCACGTAGTCGTTCGGATAAGATGTCTGGTTCTTTTGAAAATCTTGCATAATCACATAATCTTTCAAATACAAAGATAATATCCTTTATAGAAACTTTTTCTCTAATTAAGTTTACAAAAATCTTTCTTAAATCAGATGTTGAAATTATTGCAGGAACTAAATCGTTTACAAGTGTAGGGTCTTGAGATCTGACAAGTTCCATAAGTTTAAGAACATCAGTTTTTGTCATAATTTCATCTACATATTTTCTTACGCAGTCCTGAAGATGAGTAATAATAACATCGACTGAATCAACCGCCGTAATACCCTGCTGTTTTTTAAGGAATTCTGTGTCCATCCAATATGCTTGAGTCTGATATGTCGGATCAACACCAATAATAGCATCTTTAGGAACTTCTCTTCCTGAGGCATCCCACTGTTCCGCTATAACCATACTTTTCTTAGGATATACAACACCGGTAGCAACAGGATTATTTCTTACTGAAATCATGTATTCATTTTGTCCTATTGCAGACGAGTCCATAATTCTAATATTAGGAATAATATACCCGAGCTCATCAGTAACTCTTTGTCTTAAAGCAGCAATTTTCGGTAATAATAAACCGTCTTGATCAGGGTCAGCAATAACTAAAAGCCCTGTTCCAACCTGCAGATTTAAGACATCAACTCCGAGTCTTTCATACATTCTGTTCGGATTTGTTAAATCTGACATACTCCTTTTTACGGATTCTAATTGACCGAGCTGTGATTGAACATCTTTATTCACCGATACAATTAAAAATGCCGCAAGAATAACAAGCGCATATACAGTAAATGTATACCACGGCAGCCCTGTTATAAATCCCGTCAAAGCTATAAATACAAGGAAAACTACAGTAAAAATCAAGCTAGAGGGTTTATTTAAAATTTGACCCGCCAAATCTCCGCCTAATGAACTTCCCGATGCCGTTGAACGTGTCATTACGATACCTGCGGATATTGACATTAAAAGAGATGGTAATTGAGATGCAAGTCCGTCACCTATAGTTAATACCGTATATTTTTGGACTGCTTCTGCCGGCTGCATACCATTCATTAATATACCTACGCATAATCCGCCTACAATATTTATTACAACAATGATAATACCTGCAATGGTATCACCTTTTACAAACTTCATGGCACCATCCATAGACCCGTACAAATTTGATTCTCTTGCTAAATCATCACGCCTTTTTGCCGCTTCTTCAGGTGAAATTAATCCCTGATTAAAGTCACCATCTATCTGCATTTGTTTACCGGGCATAGCATCCAACGCAAACCTTGCCGCAACTTCCGCAATACGTTCGGCACCTTTTGTGATAACCATAAACTGTACTATTGTAATAATTATAAATATTACAAACCCTACAACCAAACTTCCGCCGGTTACAAAATTCCCGAATGCATCAATAACCTCGCCTGCCTCGCCTTTTGCAAGAATTAATCTTGTTGATGCAATTGAAAGTACAAGTCTAAACATTGTACCCAAAAGAATTATTGAAGGAAAAGATGCTAATTCCAACGGTCTTTGAATATAAAGAGAAGTCATCAAAAGCAGAATTCCCAGTGTTATGTTAAAACTAATCGCAAAGTTAACAACAATAGGCGGAAGCTCGCATATAAGCAAAACAATTAACAATATTACAAATATTGCTAATCCTATTTCACTAATCATTGAAGGTTTTGCACCCTGCTGCTGCGCCATTATTTACTAGCTCTCCTTGCTTGTCGATTTTAGTGCATGTTCCATTATTGAAAGCTGCGTTTCAAGTGTTGCATCTATTATTCCGTTTGATGTTTCCACAATTACACCACCTTCTTTTATTTCTTTGTCTGCTATTACGGTTATTTTTGCCTCCGTATTATTTTCGGAAAATATTTCCGATATCTTATCTTTCACTATTTCAACATCTTTTGGCATTACATGAAGTATAATTTTATTTTCTGTTTTATTTATTTCCGATACCGCTTCTTTTATTATCGGTATTATAATTTCTCTATTTGTTTCAGATTCATTTTTAATTATTTTTTTTGATATTTCAATTGCAATATCATAAATACATTCTGACACTTTATCAAACATTTCATCTTTATATAAAAAGAATTCCGATAATTTCTTTTTTATATCATCCAAATCATTTTTAGCATTTTGAATACCTTCTTCATACCCTTCTTTTTTTGCGGCTTCTTTTATTGAAAGTGCTTCTTGCTGCGCTCTAGACAATAAATTTCTGTCTTGAGTTCTTCTGTAGCCCCTTCTTCTTGTACCTTCACGTCTTTCTTCCCTCTGCTCAAATTTTACGTTTTCAATTGCCAAATCTAAATCATCAATATCACTTTCTTTTATGGGGTGTTCTTCAACATGCGGTTCAAAATCCTCTGTTATATCTTCTTCTTTTGTAGGCAATACAGATTCTTCAAGTATATTTTCTTCAACTTGAGCTTCATCCGAATATTGCTTTGTTTTTATATATTTTTTTTTAATTATCATTAATTTTTTCTTCTATACTGGTCACAAGTGAACGAATTATATATGGGCTAAAGACTTCTTTTGCCGGAAAATCCTCATCCAATATAAAATCCTTTACCGCTTCTCTTTCATTTAACGCTATTTTACTTAAAACTTGGGGCGGAGTCTGTCTAATTAATTTATTATGCAATTTTAGCAATTTATCTACATTAATACT
>CALUVP010000117.1 GCA_944324215.1 Candidatus Gastranaerophilales bacterium
TTTTACACAATCAATAACACCAAGTCCTTCATACCATTCCTGACCAACTTTGGTTTTTAAAAACTTTTCGACTTGTTCTTTTTCTTCTAATTCTTTAATTTCAGTTTTATTCATCTTAATTATGTTATCATAAATTTATGGAAATATTGGCTAGACTTGCAAAATCAAAATTCAGGAGCAGATTTAAACTCCGAACAAAAGAACTTGAATATATCAAAGACAAAGGACTTGATATAATCCATTCTCATGCCTGTGATTTTATTCGGGATAGAGTTGCTCCAGCAGAACCTGTGAACGACGGCAAACAAACTCCAATGCGAGGTCACCCTGTGTTTATTGCTCAACACGCAACCGCAACCTGCTGCCGCGGCTGCATCGAAAAATGGCACAAATTTCCCCAACACAGGGAACTAACCCAAGCCGAATAAGAATATCTCGTTTCAATAATTATGGAATGGATTAATTTACAATTATAGTAATCAATATAAATATATTTATGATAATATTGTGTGGGGAGTATTAAATGACAGAAAATCAGTACTTACTAAATATTATCAATAAGTACATAGCATCACAAATTTCAGATATGATATTAAGGAATACGCTACAGACCTTATTACTTGAAATTCAACAGTGGGCAAACATTTACTTATTAGATATTTATACATCAGGTTCAAGAGCTAAAGGTACGGCAATAAAAGGTAATTCTGATATTGATTTCTTAATATCTTTATCCTCAACAACCCCTGGTACATTATGTGAAATTTATGATTCTCTTTATAGTTGGCTTAATACTAAAGGATATCAAGTACGAAAACAAAATGTTTCCTTGGGCATAACATATTATGGATATAATATTGATTTAGTACCTGCGCGAAAACAATCTGGTCATACAAATTATCATTCTTTATATTGCAGAAAACGTAATTCTTGGATGCAAACTAACATACAACAACATATAAATTATGTTATAAATTCAGGAAGAATAAATGAAATAAAAATTATAAAAATATGGGCGAAACTGCACAAATTAGATTTCCCTTCGATTTACCTTGAACATATAGTTATAGACGCTCTAAAAGGTAAAAACAAAGGCAATGATTATTTAGGAAGAAATGTTATGACTGTTTTTCAATATATAATTGATAATTTGCCGTCGGCACGGGTTATCGATATTTCGAATTCAAATAATATTATATCTGATGATTTAACACAAAGCGAAAAGGCAATTATAGTTAATAAAGCTAAAGAGTCAAAACAACAACAATATTGGGAGAGTATTGTATGGTAGATACTATAGAAGCAGAAAGGATGCAAAGTCTTTTTACAATTTTACAAAAGAAAATGCAATCAGAATTAGAAGGGGTAAAGACTGTATTAGAACATCCAACAGCTTTAGGAGATGCTAGTGAATTAAAATGGATTGATTGGTTAAAAAAGTATTTACCAGAAAGATATTGTATTGATAAAGCTTTTATTATTGATAGCAAAGGAAATTTAAGCCAGCAAATAGATGTTGTTATATATGATAGGCAATATACACCTTTTATATTTAATGATGGTTCAGCAATTTATATCCCTGCTGAAAGTGTATATGCTGTTTTTGAGGTTAAACAGACCCTTAATAAAGATCATTTAGAATATGCTGGCAAGAAAGCAGAATCTGTAAGAAATTTGTATAGAACATCTGACTCTATTATTCATGCAGGAGGCGAATATACTCCAATAATTCCCAAGCCAATAATTGCAGGAATTTTAACATATGATTGTGAGTGGACAAATGGTTTAAATGATACGTTTATAGCAAATTTAAAAAATTTGCAAGGTAATAAAATTCTTAATCTAGGTTGTTCATTGACTGTAGGAACATTTTATATAAATTCAGAATCTGACAGATTACAAATAAGTATTGCAGATGAATCATTAGTTTATTTCTTTTTAAAATTATTTAAAGAATTACAAAAGATAGGCACTGTTCCCGCAATGAACATAGATGAGTACGGAAAATTTTTAAATTATTTTTAATACTAATGCGTATTGTAACGAGTATTAGGCAAATAAAATAGATGATGAGTTTGAAATAGATGATGAGTATAATAAAAATTCTCTATTCGTTATCGAAAAACAGCTAAAATATTTAGACTATGTTTAAATTTATTTTTTTGATACCCTAAATGAAAAAGGAGTGGTATATGGTTGCTACATTAGGAAGATTGAAAAAAGTTAATTTGCGTGAAGCATGGAAACATGAAGCTTTAGATTTTACTCGTTGGCTTGCACAAGAAGGTAATCTTGCATTATTAAGCGATGAAATCGGAATTGATATTAACTTGATTCAAACAGAGGCTAGTGTAGGTTCTTTCAATGTGGATATATTAGCTGAAGATTCTAATGGCAGGAAAATCGTAATTGAAAATCAATTAGAAGCAACTAATCATGACCACTTGGGTAAAATTATAACTTACGCATCCGGTTACAATGCAGAAATTGTAATTTGGATAGTTAAAGATGTTAGAAACGAACACAAACAAGCAATAGATTGGTTAAATGAGCATACAGACGAGAATATAAATTTCTTTGCTATAAAATTAGAGTTATGGCAAATAGATGGTTCTCCATATGCACCTAAATTTCAAATTATCAGTAAGCCAAATGAATGGGCAAAAATTATGAAAGCACCAGTTTCATCTTTTACGGATAGGAAATTAAAACTGCTTGATTTCTGGACAGCCTTAAATGAATATTTGAGCAATAAAGGTTCCCAAGTTCATCCACAGAAACCATCATCAGATCATTGGAATAACGTTTCTATAGGAACTTCAAAAGCACATATTAGTCTTACCGCTTTAGGAAAAGAAAACAAAATTGGAGTTGAACTATATATTCCTGATAATAAAGAGTTTTATTATCAATTAGCTGAACATAAAAATGAAATTGAAAAACTTTTTGGAGAAGAATTGCTTTGGCAAGAGCTAAAAGGTAAAAAAGCAAGCAGGATTTCCATCAGTAGAGATAACTTTAACCTTTATGACAATAAAAGTTGGGAAAAAGACTTTATTTGGCTTGAAGAAAAAACACTTGCTTTTAAAAAAGCTTTTTGCCCATTTATAAATATCAATTAATCCTTTCAATATACCAATTACTATTTCCAAAATGATTAAAATTCCAATGAAGTTCAAAATAAAAATTAAACTCCAAAGAATTATCATCTTTGAAGTTCCAAGAGTATTTATTTAATTGTGTTTTACGGTAACTCTCAAACGCATCCTGAATTTCTTTTGCAAACTTTTTCCTGAATTCAGAATACGGAATATCCAACGTTTCTTTTGTTAATTTATTTTTCAAAATCATCTTCAAACCCTCTTATGTTATCAAGTTCAATGTTGTATCTCTTGCCGGTTTTATCTACACAGGTCGCGAAATCTACTATTTTATCGGCGAATTTGTTTTCCCATAAACAAATCAGCAAACCGATTTCTTGTGTTTTAAGATTCAAAATCTTTGTTCCGTATAGCTTGTAATCTTTTTCAATCATAGTTTATCCTTTCGTTATTTTAATATCTGCGTATGTCTCGTCCGGCTTATCAGGATCAATCAAAAAATCTTTATCAAATACATATCTTTCACCATCCGGCGCGACGCAGCCGACAATGTTATGTTCACCAAAACATACGACTGTAAATTCTTCGCTATCTTTTTCAAACCAACCTTTGAGCTTTTCTAATCTGTACTTTTTACCAATTTCAATCATAATATGCTCCTTTCAAGCTACACCATTCATCAATCTTTCAGCGGGAAACATCAAATGTATGCGTCTAAAATCGTATCATTTGGACATAATAATTTTTGAACGCTATTTAAACAGCTTTTAAACACCTTTTAAACAGCATTTAAATTTTCAACATCTTTTTCGTGATCTATAAAGAATGCATTCAATACGTCTGCATCATTACGCAGGTGTTTAATTACCGGTGCAAGGTTATAGCATTCTTCAATCTCCGGCTGATTAGCGACAAAATAATAATAACAACAGCGGTGTTATAAATATCCTCCGCCCACTTGCTTAGCTGCTTAAACTCTTTTGGAGTAATATTCAATCCAACTTTTTCCATACGACCT
>CALUVP010000118.1 GCA_944324215.1 Candidatus Gastranaerophilales bacterium
ATAATGATGTAAAAAATTACATTATAAATGGGGATTTTTCCAATTTAAAAGGTGTGGAATACCGTTTTTCCAAAGAAAATGATATTATACCAATTTTTGAAATATTATCAAAACTATATAAAGGGTCAAGAGGATTAGAAGAACTGTTTGAGTACGGATTTAATTCTGGAAATTTTTTGCAGATAGTTGTTGATTATTTTTATTCTCGAGCGCCCAAAACAGTTGGTCAAGGTTTTTATCATATGATTCCAAATCCTCAAAATGGCGGTGCAATGAAACGTATGAATATGTTTTTAAGATGGATGGTTAGAAAGTCAGATGTTGATTTAGGTGTTTGGAATTTTATGAAACCGAGGGACTTACTTATTCCTTTGGATGTTCATGTCGGAAGAATGTCAAGGTTAATGGGACTTTTGGATAGAAAAAGTAATGATTACAAGGCTGTAATTGAGCTAACAAACAAGCTAAAAGAATTTTGTCCAGAGGATCCTGTAAAATATGATTTTGCAATGTTTGCTTTTGGTGTAGAATTAAATAAGAAAAAAATAGGAGTCTAGATATTATGAACAACAATTTTGATTTTGCTTCAAAAAGATCTCTTTTAATTTTACTTTTCATTTTTTTAGTTTTCTTTTTATTAATAGGAAAAGCTTTTGATTATTTGCCAAAAGACCAGGACGTTATGAGTAATCAAGATATTTTAAATATGAATAAGATGGCAAATCTAAATAACAAAAATAAAGAAGATATTTCTGATTCAAATGAAGTAACTGACAATGAGACAACAAAAAATGACTCTGAGGCAGAACCTCAACAAGAAGAATTAAAAGAAAACGTAGAAGTTGAAAAATCTAACGAGAATAAAACAGAAATACAAATGATTCCAACAGAAGGACTTGTTCCAATAGATGATTCAATTAATACTCAAGGAGATAAAATTAACGTTAATAATGAGATTTCAAAAAATGAAGTTCAAGAAAAACTTGCAAAAGCAAAATCTTTAAAACAAAATAATGAATATGATGAAGCATTAGTTGTCTATAAAGAAATACTAACAAAGGAGATCTCAAAAGACATTTTGGAAACTTGCTATGATGATATGGCTAATATATATATTACTCAAAAACGCTATGGCTCTGCGATAATTTCCTTGCAGAAAGCAAATAAAATTTCTTATTCATCTTCAAGAGAAACTCTAATCAAAGACCTTTACGAAAAATCAGGGATTACAAAATAAGATATGAAGAAGGAAAAATATGTTACCAGAATTTTTAGATACATCAAGAATTAGAAAATTATTATTCTTAGGCCCAAGAGGGTCTTACAGTGATTTTGCAAAAAATATATTTATAGAAGCTTTCAAGTTAAATTGTGTGAGCACAAACTTGAAATCAATTTCAAGTATAATAAAGGCCCTAAAAGACGAAAACAATGAAGATATTGTAGCCGTAATTCCCATTGAAAATTCCATAGAAGGTATAGTTAGGGAAACTCTTGATAATCTTTCTTCACTAAAAAAAGAGGGATATAAGATTATTGCAGAAACAACAATGGGAGTAGAACACGCACTTTTGGGATTTGCAAAAAACAAATCCGAAATAAAAGTTGTTCGCTCACATCCCCAAGCATTAGCACAATGTAAGAGATATTTGCAAGAAAATTTTTCAGATTCCTTAATAGAAGAAGCGACTTTGTCAACATCAGCAGCAGTTCGCTCGCTGGTTGCAGAAGAGTCTGAAGCTGCTGCCATTGGAAGTGTTGATTGTGCTGAGATGTATGATGTTCCTATTATAGAACGTAACATAAATGATGAAACAAATAACCAAACAAGATTTATTTTATTGGGTAAGTTTATGTCTCCACAAACAGGTTATGATAAAACTAGCATAACTTTTTCAACTGAAAATAAGGCTGGTGCGTTAAGTAAAATCTTAACTATTCTAGATGAAAATAATATTAACATGTCATATATAGATTCTCGTCCTTCCAAAAAAGAACTAGGTGAATATGTATTTTATATTGATTTTGAAGGACATATCTTAGATGAGAAAATAAAAAAAGCCTTTAGTCAAATAAAACCTCTTGTAAAAATGTTTTATGTAATAGGTTCATACCATCCTGTAGGCTAGAATGTAAAAATTGTATTATGTCACTTGCATTTCTAATTTGTTTATATTATATTAACCCCTGTGGACTCTTACGTGAGTAAGAATCTGAGTACACGTGCCCGGTGAGGGTGGGGTGAACTAGCTGATTTGGTTTTATACCGACAAGTGCGCGGGCCTTGCCTTACTAAGGAGCAAAATAGTAAAGGAAGAAAAAATGAATTTGAAGAACAAACAAGAAATTATTGAAAAATTCGGTGCTAATGCAAAAGATACAGGTTCTGCAGAAGTACAAATTGCTATGTTAACTAAGAAGATTTCAGAACTTACTGAACATATGAAATCTAACAAAAAAGACTTTGCAACAAAACGCGGTCTTTTGATGATGGTTGGTAAGAGAAAAAGACTTCTTTCATTCTTGAAAGAAAAGAATCTGGAAGGATACAGAAGCCTTGTTAAAGAACTCGGTATTAGAGGTTAGTTATAAAAAGGATGGCTTGAAAGCCATCCTTTTTTAATATTGATTTTTGTACCGGTGTCTCCTATATTTTACTAAAAATCTTGTCTCGCAAAATAAGCGCATATACCTCCCCAGTCGGGGAGGTCGCAGTTGTGCGAGCGTTAGCGAGCTGCAAATGCGGGTGGGGGGGGCAGACAACAAAAATTAACCCCCTCCCCAGCCCTCCCCGCTGGAGAGGGAACGCGCGTTGTCGTCCGATTAACGCCTAACCCTCGCCCCCTTGCGGGAGAGCGGATTTTCGGTAGGGCGACGGCTTTGCCTAGCCCGTAAGGTGGAGGGAAGCTGGGAACTTTCCGGCACCCCGAATAATCCAAGACAGGGAAGAATCTCTATAACATTCTCTACATATTGTCAAAAGAAAAGCCCGCGCATGCGGACTGAAATTTTTAGTAAGATGTAAGATGGGGTAATTAAACTTTTAAGGCAGACTTGCCGTTTTTGTCCGGTTAGTTAATTTTTATTTATCTGCCATTCCCTTATTTTTGTATACTGCACAAAGATAAG
>CALUVP010000119.1 GCA_944324215.1 Candidatus Gastranaerophilales bacterium
GAGTGCCTAAATTAATCCGTTTCCTGCTGGCGATTTTGTATCGGCGGGTATACTTCAATAATTATAGAGCTTACTCTCCCTATTTATAAAAATGTAGGAACAAAATAAACACCTATATAAAGTAATATTATTATGTCATATTTTTTTTAATAATTCAAGTTTAATATTTTTTTTTTATAAAAATAGCCAGCTTACCGATAGACAGTATTAGACTTTTTATTAAAAATTGGTTAGATATGAAAGGGATTTATTATGGTGAGTAGTTTTACAAAAATTGAATTGCAAATACTCAATTTGATTGCACGGGGTTTAATATTAGATGATATTGCATTAGAATTGAATATTTCAAAACATACGACAAAACTTCATATAGAATCGATTTATAAAAAATTGAACGTAACAAATCGAGTACAGGCGGTTGTAAAAGCCATAACACAAGAGATAATAAAAGTTTAAAAACAAAACAAATCGTGTTAAACTCTTTATATGAAAAATTTTGGATTAAGAGAAGTTAGTAGTAATTTGATAGAGCAAGAGTTAATTTCAATAGGTTTTGATTCTTCGTATTTAAAAAAAGCTTCAGAGAAATTTCGATATAAAAATATAAAGATATATAATTTAACTCCGGCACAAGCAAACATATTGAAACAGACAGCTTTGATTTTTGGAGCAGATTGTGCCGTAAATAGAGATGTTATAACAGGAAGGGTAGAAAAATCTGATGCTATACTTTGTGGAAGTTTTTCGCAATTGAGGAAAATTTCAACAAAATTAAAATCACAGCCATTTAAACTTGCAATATTATCAAATCAAATAGAAAATTTTATAAAATCTAAAGAGCGTCAAACAAAGTTGGTAGGTATTTTAAATATAACTCCTGATTCATTTTCTGACGGAGGATTTTATCTGTCGCCTGATAGCGCTATAAAAAAATTTATAGAGTTACAGCAAGATGGTGCCGATATTATCGATATTGGGGCTGAAAGTACGCGCCCAGGATCTGTTTCTGTAGATGATAAAGAACAAATTGAACGTTTAAAACCTATTTTTAATTTTATTCAAAAAGAAAAGATAAACCGCGTTAAAATAAGTGTTGATACAAGGAGTTCAAAAGTTGCAGATTTTGTTCTCAATAACGGTGCAGATATAATAAATGATGTATCAGGTTTTGAATTTGACGTAAAACTTCCGCAAATTATATCAAAATATAATGCAGGGGTTATTATTCAACACTCTAAGGGAAGGCCGAGTGATACTCCATATTATGAAAATATTATAGAAGAAGTTTATTGTTCTATGAAAAAAAAGATTGAATTGGCACTAGAGTACGGAATAAGTGATATAATAGTTGATCCCGGTATAGGTTTTGGAAAAAAAAGAGAAGATAATATTACAATTTTGGATAATATAGAAAATTTTTATGCATTAGATTTACCGGTGATGATAGGACTTTCCAGAAAACGCGTATTGGGTCTTCAAGAATATGATAATGATTTAAAAGATGTGTTTACCTTGGCTTATTCTTATCCATTGATAAAAAAAAGGGTTGATTATTTAAGAGTGCATAATGTAAGACTGCACAAAACTTTTTTAAATTCTATACCCACGTAGGCAATTTATATTCTAAACAAAATAATGTATATTCTATATACAGCTTAGATGAGAATATAGATTATGAGTATAAAAAAAGATTTAATTCACATAATCTTAATGGTTATGTTATTGACAGTTCTTCATAATTCAAATAATCAATTTATTGTGATAATATGTATTTTATTGTTAACAGTGTTTTTTGTTCAAACCAGAACCGAGTGGAATAGGTTAAGAAAGAAAGAAGTTGAAGATCAAAGAAAGTTCTTCATAGAGGTTCTGACGCACGATTTAAAAACTCCGATACTAGCTCAATTACGCTGTTTAGAATTGTTATATGACGAAAAGTTTGGAGAATTTAATAATGAAGATCAAAAGGAAATATTGTTTCAGATAAAGGAGTCTTGTCACTACGTATTGGAGATGATTTCAAAAGTTTTACGTATATACAAGTTGGAAAAAGGTCAGGCTCCGATTTTGCATGAAAATATTAGTTTGGAAGATATTTTGTTACAAAGTTTTTCCACAGTAGATCCGTATGCAAAAGAAAAAGGTGTTGAATTTGTGTATTTGGCAACGGGTATAAATACAGAGTTAGAAGCGGAGAAAAGGGATATTAAAATGGTAATAGAAAATTTGCTTATGAATGCCATTTTGTACTCAAAGTATGGAGAAAAGATTTTTGTGAAATTTGAGAAGACATCACGTTATCTGAAATTTGAAATAATCACTAAGGGAAATGTGTTAAGTGAAAGAGATTGTAAAAGGATGTTTAATATCTCTTGCGTAAATGTTCCAAATTATTCAATAATAGGACAAGATATAAGTTTATATTTATGCAAAATTATAGCTGATTGTCACAGAGGAAAAGTTTATGCAGAATCAGACGGAGAAATGTATAATAAGTTTACATTAGAGCTTCCGTTAGTTAAATCTAAAGAGCCAAATTTATTACAATCGTTGATAATGTCTTATTAACAAATGTAAATAAAATACTTATAAATACTGGAAAAAGTTATAAAAAATGTTAATATATGAATTGAAGGGATAAATTTTCTTGTAAAGAAATTTTAAAAAAGAGGCAATTTTTTAGTTTTACAAGTTTTAGTCAGTTTATAGTTGATTTAGGTGGAAGTGTGAATAAAGAAAAAAGTACAGCAGATAAGATTACGAAACTTTCGGAAAAAGCCCCGGTAACATCACCAATTTTTCAAGAAAAATTGGTATCAAAGGTTAATTCTTTAACCTTAAATACTCGCGGTAATTCATTAAGTAATCCGCAAAATAAAAATTTTAATAATGAAAAAGGTTTAACACTAAGTTATAAAATGGTTGTAGAAGAGTTAGTAAAGCTTGCAGGTGTTCCAACTTTGTATGAATTATATACAAAAATTTCCTCATTAATAAATCAAAATATAGATTCAGCATTTCTCGCAGTAGGCTTGTATAAGGATAAGTCCAATTGTATAAATTTGAAATTACGTGATAAGTATGGAAATTTCTATACAACAAAAATATTCCTTAAAGATATTGATAATCCAATTGTACGGGCTTTTAATCAAAAAGAAGTAATATTTAAAGATGATGTGAGTTTTTTAAAAATCGCATATTTTAAAAATAATGCAGTAGCGATATTACCTATGCTTTCATCAAACGACAAGTGTATAGGTATAATGATAATAGAAGATAAATGTGCACGTCAAAATATAACACTTTATAAGTTAATAGCAAATACAGCAGCTTTGTATACTGATAATATTGATTTGCAGGAGAAAAGTGAAGGATATGTAAATACAGATAACTTAACCTTATTGTATAATCATCGCGGTTTTCAGGAGATTTTGTCAAATGAAATTTCTCGAGCAAAGACTAATAAACAAAAGTTATCCATTGTTATGATGGATGTGTGTAATATTACAAAAATAAATCGAGAATTGGGGCATGCAAAGGGTGATGAAGTTATAAAACTTGTTGCGGAAAAAGTTCGTCAAAATATGCGAGAAGGTGATATCGCAGGTCGTTATGGTGGGGATGAAATTGCAATAATATTACCAAATACATCAATTTCTCAGGCAAAGTATGTAGCTGAATATTTGACATATTCATTATCTTGTTGCTTTATAGATGATGTAGGGCCGGTAAAGGTTTCAGTTGGAATTGCAACTTATCCTGATTGTTCTGAGGATAAAGAAAAATTACTTGTTTTGGCAGAACAAGCTATGTATATATCTCAAGCAAAAGGATATAAAGATGGTATGTCTGCAATTATTAGTTCTGCAGATTTCAATTTCTGGGACGATGTTGCATTGAAATCTTATGCAGAAGTTATAGGAAAACGCCATGCTCAGTTGGGTGTAAATTTTGAAGATGAATTGATTTCAAAATTTAACGCTGATCACGCTGTATCAGGTGCCAGAATATCTGAAATTGCGACATCTCTGGCTGGCGCAATTGATGCTAAGGATCCTTATACTAAAGGTCATTCTACATCTGTTTTAAAATTTTCAGAAGCTTTGGCAAGGGCAATTAATCTTCCTGAAGAGGAAGTTGAGCGTATAAAATTAGGCGCTCTTCTTCACGATGTAGGAAAGATTGGCATTCCTGAAACAGTATTGAAAAAAGAAGGTCCTTTATCCGATGAAGAATGGGCAATAATGAAGCAGCATCCGACAATAGGGGCTGAAAAAGTTCTAATGCCAAATCCGTCACTTAGAGATTTAATTCCAATAGTAAAATATCACCACGAAAGAATTGACGGAAAAGGTTATCCGGAAGGTCTTACAAATGGAGATATTCCGCTTGCAGCTAAAATTGTTGCTATTGCAGACACTTACCACGCTCTTATAAGTGATAGACCGTATAGACGTGGTATGGATATAGAAAGAGCTGTTTCAATCCTCGAAGAAGGTGCAGGGACTCAATGGGATGGAGATTTGGTAAGAACATTTATCCAAATAGCACCGTCTTTAGGAGTTTAGACTAAGCTTTCTTAGCATATTTTAAGAAGATTTGCTCTTTTGTTTGCATGAGCTCTTCTACAATAAGCCATTTGCCGCTAGGTTGTTTTTCGACAACCATATAAGTTTTAAGCTTGTAAGATTCTCCTGAAGGTTGTCTTAAAGATGTAATTTTATATTTGTCATCTGAAATTTTTATTGCGTTAATATCAGTGTAACTATTTGTGTAATGTCTTAATTTAGCTCCAGCCTGACCGATTTTCATTTGAGTAATATAAGTTGACGTATTTGTCTCTACATTTTGAGTTGTTCCATCCGGTTTAATAACTTGTCTTATAATTCTTGCTTTTGGAGAGTACATTTCGGCTACAGTTGGGCTATAAGAATTTGCAGCTTTCACGTAACTGTTGAAAAACTGAATAGCATCATCTTTATTATCTGCGAAAACAGATAAGGAAACTCCTATAAATACTATAATTAATGATAATAGTTTCTTCATTTTTACCTCTTCTTGTGAAACGAAACTTACAGATATTTGTTCAATTAATCTAAGTCAGGCAAGTCACCTTTAACTTCAGCGATTTCATCACAGTCCAAGTGGAATACTTTATGAAGTCCTTTGACAGCTTCTTTCGCTTGGTCTTCTGCAACAATGCAACTTATTTTGATTTCACTTGTAGAAATCATCTTTATATTTATACCTAAATCGGCGAGAGTTTTAAACATCTTAGCGGCTATACCCGGTCTATCAATCATGCCAGCACCAACAATAGAAATCTTTGCAATTTTGTCATCTACAAAAACGTTACTATATTCTAACTCTTTCTTTACTTTATCCATTACTTCGAGAGTTTTATCCAAATCTCCTTTATCAATAGTGAAAGCAATATCATTAGTGTTAAGGGCTTTTCTTGCATAAGATTGTATAATCATATCAACAGAAATATTTTCTTTAGCAAGTCCGTTAAATAAAACAGCAGCTGTTCCCGGATTATCTTTCACATCACATACAACAACTCTTAACTGTGATAAATCCGATGCAACACCGGTAACAGGTCTGTGTAATTCCATCTCGTCAACTCCTACTATTAAAGTTCCTAAATTATCCAACTTAAAAGTACTTCTAACTCTTAAAGGTACGTTATATTGTTTCGCTGTTTCAACAGCTCTTGGGTGCAAAACATTAGCTCCTACTCTTGCAAGTTCAAGCATTTCTTCATAAGAAATTATATCCAGTCTTGAAGCGTGTGGAACAATTCTTGGATCAGTTGTGTATACACCTTCTACATCTGTATAAATATCACATCTTTCAGCCCCGAGCGCTCCTGCTAAAGCTACAGCAGAAGTATCAGAACCACCACGTCCAAGAGTTGTTATTTCCAAATCATCTGTAACACCTTGAAAACCAGCAACAACAACAACCTCACCTTTTTCAAGATGACTTTTAATTTTTTCAGTTTTAATGTTAATAATTCTAGCTTTAGAATGCACCTTTTCCGTCATAATACCGACTTGAATTGCATTCATACTGACAGCAGGGCAACCTTGTGCTTGCAATGCCATTGCTAATAATGCGATAGAAACTCCTTCTCCTGTTGAAAGAAGCATATCCATTTCCCTAGACGAAGGATTTTCTGAAATATCTTTAGCCATTTTGACAAGATAATCCGTAGTGTGTCCCATAGCTGAAACAACAACTACAACATCGTGTCCCAAGTTGCGCTCTCTAATAACGGCCTTTGCTACATTTTTGATTTTTTCAGTATCAGCAACGGATGTTCCTCCGAATTTCTGAACGATTAATTTTCTCATTATCTCTACCTGCTATATTCTTTATTATTATATATATAAATAAAATGTTTGACAATAATACTATTTTTTTTATATTATTAAGTTTTGTAAAAAATAGTATATAAGGTTAGCAAAAATAGTTTTTAGCCGTTTTATAGCAACTACAATAAAAAAACGAAAAGGAGCATAATTTATGAACATCAATTCTACAGAACTTATGTTAATGAACAAAAAATTTAAATTTGCCGATGAGCCAGGAAAGTCTTCGGCAGAAGTGACCGTCCAAGTACCAGACGCAACAACCCCTCAAACAGGAATGAATGCATTAATGTTTCAAGGTTTAAATAATGTTGTAAGTGATCCTCAATTATCAGGAGAGTTAAAGATTCTAAACGAGGTAGAACCTGAAAAAACTGAAGGTAAGGCAGCAAGTGATTATATAGCTCCTTATAAAAGTAATTTAGCTTTTCAAGGTAAAGCTTCAAAAGTAAAAAATGTTGCTATAGCTGCATTAATGGGATTAGCCTCTTTAGGAGCAGCATCTTCATTAACATCTTGTGATGATAAGGAATATATAGGACTTCCAAGTTCAAATAGTAACAGTGTTGTTGTTAATGTTGATTTCAGCCAAATTATGGCATTGTTCCAACAAATGCAAGCAATATGGCAACAAATGTTGGAACAACAACAGATAACTAATGAACAATTGCAACAGAATAATGAATTTATCAAGCAATTATTAGAAATGTATCAAGCGGGTATGACAAACGCGAATGCTTTTTATGAACAAATGTACAGTTTTATAATGTCATCAACTGCAAACCAAGAAATTATCATTGATTTAATAACTCAAAATGGTATAAGCCAAGAAGAAGCTAATAAGTTAATACAAGATTTAATAAACGAAGTAAAGGCTGGCAATTTAACAAGTGCAGAGGCTATGGAAAAAATAATGGATTTATTGGGTGATATTAAAGGGATATTAAGTCAAGTTCTTACATCTTTAGAAAAAGCAGAAGAAGATAGAGCTGAGTTAATATCAATCGCTAATGATATTAGAGAATCAAGTCACATAACAAACGAACAACAAGAAATTCTTATTGCGCAAAATGACAGTTTGATTGCAAGTAATAAACAAGTTATTGCTAAATTAGAGACAATAAGTTCTCAAATAGAGCAAGCAAATATTGATAGTAATGCTAATTTTGAAACAGTTATTAATACCTTAAATATGTCAAAAACAGAGTTAATCAATGTTATGAAGAAATTAGGTTATGCTCAAATTGAAATAGAAAAAATGAATGCTGCTCAGATTATAAAAGCTATAAAAGACAACACTGCTATAACAGAAGAAAATAATGTAAGATTAGAAGAAATAAATAATGCAGTAAAAGATGGCAATATCT
Organism: Candidatus Gastranaerophilales bacterium; assembly: GCA_944324215.1. Classification (GTDB taxonomy): domain Bacteria; phylum Cyanobacteriota; class Vampirovibrionia; order Gastranaerophilales; family Gastranaerophilaceae; genus CAG-196. The sequence continues at coordinate 7,745 of CALUVP010000119.1, forward strand.
CCGCTCAAGAAGCTGCTGATAAGATAATAGGTTTGTTAGAGGAAATAAATGATAATATCTTGAATCTTACAGATAGTTTCAATAATTTTGTAAACAACTATGAAAGTGATAAATCTGAAGCTTATAATCTTTTATCACAAATACTTAAGAATGGAGAAATTCAAACTTCAGTACTTGATAAGATAGAAACATCAGTATCTAAAATGGAAACAAATATAGAAGGCATAAAAGTTAATACAGATGTATTGTTAGAAATAGCTCAAGATGATACGAAATTTAATGAGTTAATTGAGGCAATAAAACAGATTTCTGCAGGTGGTAGCTCAAGTATAGATTATGAAAAATTTGAACAAATGTTTGATGCATTAGGAATCAAGATAACTGATGCTATAGATATGTCAAAATCAGAACTTATAGCAGCAATAAAAGATTTCCAAAATACATATATAGAAGTTGAGCAAAATCAAACTGAAGAACTCAAATCAATTCAAACACAGATAGAAGATCTTAAAGTATTCATATCTCAAGGTGGTGACAATGAAGGTGTTATAAATGCAATCAAAGATCTTACCGATGCAGTAAATAACGGAAATGCAGATATAACGAATGAATTAAAAGCTCTTCAGGAACAGTTGAATAAACTCCAAGCAACAATAGATGCAATCTATGAAGCAATCGGTTCTCAAGCATCTAAGGTAGATCAATATTTCCAAAAATGGGATGCTAAATTTGATGGTATATTAGGTTCTCTAGAGAATATTGAATCTCAATTAACTACAATAATAGCAAACCAAAAGACTGCAGAAGTATATTTGAACAATACGCTAAAAGAGATTGAAGCATTGAAGGAAGAAATCAAAAATCTTGAAATAGCTGGAGGTGGAAACATTGATTATGATAAGTTAGAGGAAATGTGGAAAGAACACGATGAAGCTAATTTTAATAAATATAGTCAGCTAATTAAGGATTTGGGAATAGATTCTTCTAAACTTAATTCAATAGAAGATTTGTTAAAATCAATTGATGCCAAAATGGAATATATAAAAGGAAATTCTGACATATTAAACAAAATTCTTGATAAATTGAATAGTATTGATTGGTCAAATCCTGATTACAGTGCTAAATTAGATAGGATTATAGAAATTCTTGAAAACTTCAAATGCAATTGTGATTGTGGTGGAAACAATGAAGGTATCTTAGGCGATTTAGATGATGTTTTAGGATAAGATATTGACAATAACAAAGAGAAATGGACGGTTTTAAGCCGTCCATTTTTATTTAATTAAACAACCATGGGTTTTCTATTCTTCTTTCCATTTTTCAACTTTAGCATTAGGATACTTAGCTTTGAAATCTGCAACGGCTTGATCTCTTTCCTGCATTGAATTAAATTCTTGAACTGCACCGCCGTCAAATCTTACGTAGTATTTTGCGGCTTGACCGTCCCTTACTTTGATTCTATCGGCAGCATTTCCTGTAGGATTAACTATTTCATCTGCAGGTGTTGCTTTGTCTGCTTTTAAAGATTTTGACTCATCCCTAATACAATCTGCAAGGTTCACAGGAACTTTTACACCTGTACCCGGGATATTGTTACCTTCGTTGTCTTTCTTTAGAGCTGGTAGGTATGTTGACTCGTAAGCGCTTTTGTATGCATCAAAATCGATACCTTCAATATTTTTCATATGGCTAAGACCTTTTTTAGAGATAGCAAGAAGTTTTTCCATATTTTCTTTACCATAATCTCCGTTATTGATAGCCTGTGCAATTTTTATCATTCTGATTGCATCTGCAAGACCGTATCTTTCAACTAAGCAGTCATATTGTCCTGCAATTTTAGACCAAGAGGTAGTGCTGCCGTCAATAACCGGAATGCTTTGGTATTCTGCAGCAATGGCTTCTTTATCTTTGGTAGCGTAATTGTGATCTTCTTCAACAACAGGAGTTGTGTCATCAACATCGTGAACATCTTCTTTTTTCAATGCTTTAAGAAGACCAATCAGTTCTTCTCTGTTCAGTACGCTTCCATTACCCGCGCCAAGAACTTCAGGTGTACCATCTCCGTGGTTAAGTAGCTCTTTGTAACTTTCACAGTCCCAGTATTTATTTCCATCTTCGTCTTCTTTCACGAAAGTTGAAGCGAGCATCATTAATGCAGCTTTGTATTTAGGGTCAAGTGCATTTTGCTTAACTTCACTGTCAAGAACTTTTTCATATTCTTCAAGGGTTGTGCATTTAAACTGAGTTGAAGTTATAGGCTTTTCAGGATCATCTTTGAGACCTGCAATCAAGCCAAATGCTGCACCGATAGCTGAACTTTTTAAGCCTGTTTCCAAAATATGTCTGGAAGCTTTCCAGAATAGAGGTGCTATATTTTTCTGGTCTACTATAATTTGTACTCCTCCTTTAATAAAGTTGACTGTCACCTCTTTATTACCTTCGAATTGTGAAGCTATTTGGTTTGCTACAGATTGTGATGCTTCAATATTAAGTTCAACATAATTGCTATTATCGATTGTTGTGTCTATAACTGCTCTTTTGTTTGTTGCAACACTTACTGCACTGCTAAGTCCATTTACTAATGCTCCAACAGTTGCTCCTAAAATGGCTTTGCCCCAGTCTTTGCCTTCAACTTTGTAACCGCACATTTCTACCAGCATTTTAGTTTCTTCTGGTGTCAAATTCTTTAATTCCGTTGCTGCAGCTAGTGCGCTTGTAGTTTTTGTTTTCTCAGCAAGAGCTTTAAAATCATCGGATTGTCTGTCTAACTTGTAGTTGCTTCCAACATGCTCACCGATTAATTGAGAAAGTGCTGTAATATCATACGTTCCGTCTCCTTTATCAACTATTAAGCCACTATTTTTTAATGCTTCAAATAAGTTAGTTTTCTTTTTGAAGAATAAGCCAAATGTCATTTTAGATCCTATTGTTGACTTTTCATCGACAGCATCTATAATATCTTTCTCACTGAGGCCTTTTTCTCTTATTTCCATTACTTTATTGTAAGTTGCTTGATTTTTTCTGGCAATTTTCATATCAGAATCCTCGCCAGAAACCCATTCTTTAAAGCCGTTTTCGCCTCTAAGAGCTTTTTTAGTGTATTTGTTGTAATCGCCATTTGCTTCTAAAGTTGCTTTTGCGTCTTTTTTTACTTTCTTAGATTTTTGTGCATCAGAATCATATACAGCTTCTCTTACAGTTGTTCTAGCTTCCGGCATTATATATGTATTTTCAAATTTACTCATTTTGCTTTTGAAATGAGTCATTTTATATAACCAAGACCCTCTCTTTTTTAAAAGGTCACTATAGTAAGATCCTTTTTCTTTATACACAGACTTCATCTGCTCAAAAGCTACTTCTTCGTTCATACCAACATCTAGAAGTGATTCATAAGCTTTTTTCATCTCATTAGATTCTTTTGTTATTTGATTATATTCTGCATTTTTTACTAGTGCATTTAATACATTTTTTGCAAAATCATCCTTTTTAGTGATGAAAAGTTTTTCTTTCACTTTCTTTTCCAAATTTTTTACATCATCTTTAGAATTGTACCCGATTTCATCTATTGCGTTCTTGATGTATACGACTTGGTTTTGTAAATCTTTATATTGTGGATCGTTAGCGTCTACTCCCAGTCTTTCGGTAAGTCTTTCTAAAAGTTCTTCTGGTGTTGTGCTATATTCTTCATTAAGTATATTTACAACATTTCTTTCCATTCTTTCAACAGATTCCTGAGAATAAGTTTTCTTTTGTTGAGGGTTTGTAGCAGTTTGAGTTTTAACTTCCTCTGCTCCTTTGATTTCTGAACCAAAAATAGCTGTGTAATCAGATTCGCTTACTTGACCGTTTTTTACAATTGTTTGAGCCAAATCTTTGAAAATTTCGATTTCTTTATTTTCGATAAGACCATTACTATCATTATCAGCTGCTTGTGCTAATCGCTGTAATTTCCCGCTTAATTTAGAAATTTCAATGCTTTCGATTCCCATAATTATACTCCTTATTCCTCATTTGTTTCTTTAAATATATAAAGTCTTTTTTATTACGGGAATTGCCAAATTTTTTTGTTTTCTTAATATTTCTTAATAAATTCTATTAGAGTTTCTATTGAGCGTTTAGAGAGTAGCTCTGTTTTAAGCTTTTTATTTTTTCTATCTTTTTTATCCAATTCAATAGGTGATACTATTGCCCAGTTAGAATTTGTTGGTTGAAGAGGAAGATATCTTACAGAATTATCTCTGGATGAAATATGTTTCAGGTGAGCAATATCTGTTATGTAAAAAGTTAATGCTCCAAGCATTGTTTCTCGTGGTAAAACTATAGGATCTTCTTTACTAATTCTTCTTGCCATATTTATTCCTGCGAACATTCCTGTTGCGATTGATTCTGTGTAACCTTCTGTACCTGTTATTTGACCTGCAAAGAAGAGATTTTGTCTTTGTTTAGTTTCAAGAGTAGGGTTTAAAATTTGCGGGCTGTTTATAAAAGTGTTCCTATGCATTACACCGTATCTTACAATGTTAGCTTCTTCAAGTCCAGGGATAGAATGTATTAATTCCTTTTGAGCACCCCACTTGAGATTGGTTTGAAAACCTACGAGGTTAAATAATGTTTTTGCTGAATTGTCCTGTCTAAGTTGAACTACTGCGTAATTTTCTACTCCATATCTCTTATCAATAAGTCCAACAGGCTTCATTGGTCCGAAACGGAGTGTATCAATTCCTCTTGAAGCAAGAACTTCTACCGGAAGACAAGATTCAAAATATTTTGAATTTTTGTCTACATCGTGTTGTTCAATTCTAGGGGCATTAATCAATATATTATAGAAATTTTCATATTCTTCTTTGTTCAAAGGGCAGTTGATATAAGAAGCTTCACCTTTGTCATATCTCGAGCCCCAAAAAGCTTTGTCAAAATTAATGGAATCAATTTCTACAATAGGAGCAATAGCGTCAAAGAAATGTAGATGTTCGCTTTGGGTAAAATCTTTTATTGATTCCGCAAATTTGTCACTTGTAAGCGGACCGGATGCTATAATAACATTTCCATCGGGAATTTCGGTTATTTCTTTACGGATTAATTCAATATTTGGTTCATTTTCGATTTTGTTTGTTACAGCTCTTGAAAAGTCTTCTCGAGCGATTGCTAATGCATTTCCTGCAGGGACTGAGTTTTCATAGGCAAATTTAATTAGTTCTCCGCCAAGGATTTCCATTTCTTTTTTTAATAGTCCGCTTGCATTTGTTATATCGGAGGAACCTAAACTATTGGAACACACAAATTCTGCACAATCAGAGGTAACATGTGCACCTGTAGTTTTATTAGGCCGCATTTCATAGAGTTTAACTTTTATTCCTCTTTTGGCAAGCTGGAGAGCAGCTTCTGAACCTGCAAGGCCTGCGCCTATTATTTTAACTTCTTGCATTTTCTTTCATCCTGTTGTGTACTTTGAGGCAGACTTGTAATATTATTTAGTACTTGTAGTTTTAAGAATGTCTGCCGACCCGATGTCTACGTGTGTAGCACTAATAGCGTCCAACTTGATTTCTACCGTGTTCCTTTGCGTAGTATAAACCTTTATCTGCCCATTCTATTAAATCTTGAGGAGTTTGAGCATTATCTGGGAATGTTGCAACGCCAAGGCTTATTGTTACATTAACCTTATCAACCGGTGTTAAGTGAAATGGTGTATCTGAAATAGCTTTACATATTCTGTTTGCATTGAATAAGGCATCTTCTGCAGATGTATTTGGAAGAATAATTGTCATTTCTTCTCCCCCATATCTGCAAACGTAATCTGTAGCACGGGAATTGTTTTTTAAAATCTTTGCAACTTGTCTTAATACTGCATCTCCGGCTTGGTGTCCATAGGTATCATTGAATTTCTTAAAGAAATCAATATCTACGATTATTAATGAAAACGGTTGATTGTATCTTCTTGCAATATCCATTTGTTTTCTTAATGTATCTTGGAAATATCTGTGGTTATATAATTCTGTTAAACCGTCTATTGTTGCAAGTTTGTATTGATATTCAAAATCTCTTGCTTTAAGCAGATATTTAGCTAGAAATGACAATGCAAAAGCTGCCATTATTGCAATTATTGGAAGTACAACAGGAATCCAGAGATTGTACAATTCCATTACATAGTATGAAATGAAAAGATACGCAATGCCGAATAGGGTTGTAGATAAGAATGCGAAAAGTGTTGATGTAGAAAGCATTACAATTGCGCCTACAATTGCTACAACACTTGCCAGAATTAATATATTTATAATTATGCTTGTTTTTTCTATGAAATTATTGTCTAACATATTATTAAAAAATGTTGCGTGGACTTCAACACCAGGATAAACTCCTTCTTGTACAGGAACACTTTTTGTATCGTGAAGGCTCATTGCAGTTGTTCCTATTATTATAATTTTGTCCTTAAAATCAAAATTAGTAATATTAGGTTTATCTTTGTTTTCCATATCTTTAATTACTTTATACAAGGGAATTATGGTATGTGTTCCACTCGGACCATACCAGTTTAGTATAGAGTCGCCTTCCTTGGTAAGAGGAATTTTTGTATCAAAGACTTTTAGATTAGAATTAGAATCTATTGTAAAATCGTTTTCATTTTTTTGAGCCAGGTAATCTGCACCGGCTTTAAATGTTACGTAAGGATAATATTTATCTTTGTAAGTTATTATTGGGGCTATATTTCTTATAATTCCATCACTATTTCTCATTACATTTGTCATACCAATGTTAACTTTTCCGTTAATTAAGTCTGATAAAATAGGACGACAATTTGAAAAATTGTATTTTGATTTCAAATTTACGTTCGAATTGTTTTGTATATTAAGAGAAAGCCTTTCAGGAAGGTCTATTGGAATTCTTACATCTGTTGGTTGGTTATCAAAGTTCATAGAAGTGTATACATTCGGGAATTTATTCATTGTATCTACTAAATATTTATCAGCATTTTCAGTAGTTCTTATAGATTTAATAAACATTAAGTCGAAAATTATAGATTGAGGTTTCTTTTGCTCCAGATAATTTATCAAATCGGCATATACTTTTCTTGGAATAGGCCATTCACCGTATTTTTCCCAAAGAGTTTCTAAACTGGCGTCATCTATCGCCAGAACTACTATATCTTTGTTAGGTAAAGGTCTTTTATGTATTACCTGTAAGGATTGCCTGTAATCAAAAGTTCTGTTTTCAGCAACTTCAAAAAATGATACTATTACGTTTTTCAGAGTTTTGTTATTTTGCAAAAGTACAAAACCTATGAGTAATGTTGCTAAAACAAGTAATAGGTAAGTTCCGTATATAAACCATTTTGTTTTAATTAAGTTTTTCATTTTTCTCTCTCTCCCGAATAAAAAGTTACATTCTAGTATAATTAATTGACGCTTTCTTCACAAGGTACTTTTCTGTTGATAGATTTTTTTCTATCAAACTATTGTTTACCTTAAGAGCTTCTGTTGATTGAAGCAAATCGAGCGGATGGAGTAAGTATTTTAACAAGCATTCTTCATGTAAGTTCATAATCATTCCTTTTTATTTATGTTTTCCAAAATTCTTATTGGGGTATTTTGTCTTATTTATCGGTAAATCTTGACATTTCTTTAATAATTATTAAAACGATACTACAAATGGAGTATTTTAGTTTAATTGCTTAAATTATTTCTGAAAATATCCGATAACATCAGTAAAAGAGGTGAAAAATATGTTTAACGGTTTTTATCCAAGATATGAATTAGAAGCAAGAATTCAGCATACAAAGTTAGATAGTTGGGGAAGTATTCCTTCTGCTCGAATGAATAGGGTAGAAGAACCAGCAACAGCAGATTTCAAGAGTGTGATGTCAGGTCTTGTGGAAAACCTTAATAATACAATGGAAGCTCCTGATAGTTTGCTCAAAGATGCCATGATGGGGTCTGAAAATGTTGATATACACGATGTTATGGTCGCAATGTCAAAAGCAGAAATCGCCGTTAACGTAGCAACTACTGCAACAGGTAAAGTCATACAAGCGTATGATAAAATAATGCAAATTCAAATTTAGGCTTCTCATATCATATTGATATGTGTATAATATTATTGATAGGGCAGGAATATGGATTTTAAAAAATTATTGGAGAACAAAATTCTTTTAGCATCGATAGTAGGCGGTGTTGTCTTGCTGTTGGTTGTTTTTATAATTTGTGGAACTATTGCTGCCTCAAAAAAGACTGATGATGCTGTTGATGTAAGTAAAGAACCTCTAAAAGAAGATGTAGATTTATTAACAACTGATAATTTAGGTAAAGCTTTAGAAATTCAGGCATTATTAGCAAGAAATAATATTGTAGCAGCTCGTGCAGTTGATGGTACAAAATCTGTTTTAAAGTTGAAAAAGGGTGATTGTACTCCTGGAATGAAGAAATGTACAACCGAACAGAGAGATAGAGCTATTATGGTTATTGTTGAAAGTGGGCTTTATGATCAAAATGTAGGGTTGGAAATTTTTGACAAAGGTGATTTTACTTCGACTAAAGAGGATAAACGAATAAGGCTTGTTAGAGCAATGAACGGAGAATTGGCTCGTTTAATAAGAAGAATTGATGGTATCGAAAATGCTTCTGTGTTTATTTCTATACCTGAACAAACAATGTTTTCTTCCATGCAAAAGCCTGTTACAGCAACTGTTCAATTACAAGTTGCAGTTGGGCAAACTCTTAATATGGGTACAATAAAGGCCGTTTCAAATCTACTTTTAGGAAGTGTTTCCGGTTTAAAGGCTGAAAATATTTCTATTACTGATACAAACGGCCACGTTTATAATAGTTTAATTGATGCTCAATCAGAAATGCTTGCAAGGCTGCAAGAAAATGACAAATATATGCAGGAGAAAGTTCAAGCTCAGTTGAATAGACTTATCGGACAAGGTAAGTATGTTGCGACCGTTAGTACTTTCTTGAAACAAGCTCCTGTTGAAAAATTTACAATAGAATATGATCCGAATAAAAAAGCTTCTGTTACAGAACAGACATTTTCAGAAGGTTTGGGAGATCAAACTGTCGATACTAATAAAAATACTAATGCTGTAAGCGTTTATTTACCTAACGGTTTACCTGCAGGAAGCTCTGATTCTTCTCAAAATAGAAGCTATTCAAGAACTGCAAGAGAAACACAGTATGGTGTAACAAAAGTTCAGACAAATGAATATATGTCACCTGGAACTTTAGAAGAAATTTCTATAGCAGTAACTTTGGAAAAGGATGCGTTGCCTGTAGAGTTAACATTGGAAGAATTGAAGGAATTGGTTGCGCATGCAGCAAGTCCAAAAGCTGATCCGGAAAATGTAACAATTGCTTTTGCAGATTCTCTTGATCCGTTTATGGCAGGTGATAAGAATGTTAAAGCTCCTATAAAGGCAGAACACGGAAATCCTTGGTGGTTAGCAATTGCACTTTTAGCTTTCGGTTTGTTCTTTGGACATAAAGCTCTTACTCAAAAAATTAACGCTGCTAAAGCTGCTCAGGAAGAGGAATTAAATCGACTAAGAGAAATGAATGAAGCTCAAGAAAAGCAAATAAAAGATTTAAGTATGAATGCTGCAGATTTAATCCAGAAACAATCTCAATTACAACAAGGTTTATTAGAACAACAAAACAGACCTGTTGCAATTCCAACTTCCGGTGCTGAAATTAGAGAAGCTTTAAGAGAATTAAAACGCGAATTTGATGGCGTTGACGATGCGGAAGCAGGTGAAAGGATTAGAAGTTGGATAGAAAATTAGATAAGGAAAGTCTTGACTTATTTCTTTATCTTGGTAGTGCTTTCTCAGAAATTGTTGATCCCCAAAAAGCAAATTTAATATTACCTCGGATACGTGCGTTGCGTGAGGAGTTAAAATATAATTATGGGGTAGATTTGCCCCTTATTAAAGTAAGTGATGAAAAAAATATTCCCTGTAATGAAGTCGAATTTATAATAAGAAATAAGATCTCCAAATTTAAGGTAGAACTTAACGTTTCGGATGATATAAAAGTAGATTTTATTATATCAAAGTTAAGAGATTTATTTCTTGAACAAATTTAGTTTAAGATGCTAATTAAATTTTCAAACTCAGGGAATGAAATTTTTGTCCATTCAAATCCGTTAATTCCTATTTCGTTTTGGCAAATGAGTCCAGCTATGTAAAAACTCATGGCTAATCTGTGGTCATGATAGCATTCTAATTTTGCATTGCCCTTTAAAGATTTTTTACCGTGTACAATAAACCCGTCAGGGGTTTCTTCAATATCAACGCCGATTTTTGAAAGTTCTTCAACTAAACATTTAATTCTATCGGATTCTTTGTTTCTTAAATCTTCTGCGTTTTTGACAACAGTATCTCCGTTAGCTTGTGAAGCTAAAACGGCGATTACAGGAAGCTCATCAATTAATCTTGGAATATCTGATCCTTCTATAATACAGCCCTTTAAAGAGTCATTGTACTCTACTCTTAAATCTGCGCAAAGTTCTCCAGAAACTTCTTTTTGATTAATTATGCTTACTCCCCCGCCCATACGGTCTATTATATCTAAAATTCCCGAACGAGTTGGGTTAATTCCTACATTTTTGATGACAAAATCAGAATCTTTTACAATAAGTCCAGCCACAATAAAGAATGCTGCAGAAGAAATATCTCCAACGATATCAATATCTCTAGCTATTAGCTGAGAAGGTTTTACGGTAACTTTTGTTCCATCAACTTTTATGTTTGCCCCTAGATATTTAAAAAGTCTTTCTGTATGGTCTCTGGATACGTAAGGTTCTATGAATGTAGTTTCTCCTTCTGCATTCAATCCTGCAAGCAAAATGCAAGACTTAACCTGGGCGCTCGCAAGTTTTGAGGGGTGAGTTATTCCCTTCAGTGGTTGTCCCTTTATTGTCAAAGGTGCGTGTCCGTCAACAGAAGTTATATCAGCCCCCATAAGTTTTAGAGGTTCTATAACTCTCTTCATTGGACGTTTGGAAAGACTTTCATCTCCAATTAATGCGGAATTAAAATTTTGACCTGCTAAAATTCCTGATACAAGTCGCATTGTAGTTCCTGAATTTCCGCAGTTGTATGTTGAAATATTAGGATCGGTTGGTTTAAGAGATCCATCTGATATTATTTTAAGAGTTTTATCATCAAGGAAATGGATATTTACTCCTAATTGTTTAAATAAGTTCAAAGTAGAATGACAATCCGCTCCGCTAGAAAAATTTCTTACAACGCACTCCCCTTCTGCGATAGAAGAAAACATAACTGCTCTATGAGAGATTGATTTGTCCGACGGAATTGTAATTTCACCCTTTAGAGGTTTGTTTAACGCAGAAATTTTTTTTAGCACACCTAACCTCTTATAACTTCAAAAATTTCTTTACACATTTTGAAAACCTTCTTAGCGTCGCTAAGAGCCAGCATATTAGGCCCGTCACAAAGAGCGCAGTCTGGGTTTGGATGAACTTCAAAGAATAATACATCAGCTCCGGCAGCCATAGCAGCGTTTGCTAAAGTTGGCACAAATCTTCTGTCTCCGCCTGTAGAATCTCCGTTAGAGCCTGGCATTTGAACGCTATGAGTAGCATCAAAAACGACCGGATATCCAAATTCTTTCATTACAGGAATGGCTCTAAAATCTACCACAAGATTGTTGTATCCAAAAGATATTCCTCTATCTGTTAGCAAAATCCTCTTATTACCGCTATCTTCAACTTTTTTTACTAAAGATTTCATTTGTTGAGGAGCAAGAAACTGACCTTTTTTAATGTTAACGATTTTACCTGTTTTTGCAGCTGCAACGAGTAAATCTGTTTGGCGGCACAAAAATGCCGGAATTTGTAAAATATCGGCCACTTCTGCTACAGGTGCAGCTTGTTCAGGAAGGTGGATATCTGTTACTATTGGTAAATCAAATTCTGATTTGATTTTAGAGAGCATTTCCAAGCCTTTTTCAAGCCCAGGTCCTCTATAAGAATTGATAGAAGAACGATTTGCCTTATCGAATGACGATTTAAAAACGTAATTTATATTTAATTCTTCACAAACCTCTTTTAAACCCTCTGCAGTTTCTCTTAGAATGTCCATAGACTCTGCTGCACAAGGACCAGCCAAGATTGTTAATTTATCTTTTCCAATTTCAAAATCTTTCAATTTTATACTCATAAAATTCCTATCCGATATCCCATCTTCCGCAAGTACCGCCCCAACGAGCGATAATATTACCTTTAATATCACCGATTTTTTCAACGTGTCCGACTGGCTCTGCACCTTCTAAAATTGTGATAACTTCGCAGTTGTTCGAACATCCTGTGCACTGGCAAGTTACTGATTGGAAATTCATATTTCCGACTTCCCAACCCTTGAATTTTGTTTCAGCTTCTGTATATTGATGGTTTTCCATCGCAAGAAGCGCTGCACCTATTGCACCCATTGTTTGGTGGTTTTCAGGAACAACAATCTTTGTATTTAGAGCTTCTTCAAAAGCTTTAACCATACCGGAATTTGTAGCAACACCACCTTGGAAAGATATTGTAGGTAATAATTCTTTTCCAAGAGCCAAGTTTGAAAGATAATTTCTAACAAGTGCCTGACAAAGTCCGTATAATAAATCTTCTACAGGATAACCAAGCTGTTGTTTGTGTATCAAGTCAGATTCTGCAAAAACTCCGCATCTTCCTGCTATTCTTGCAGGATTTTCTGAACGAAGGGCCGTTTCACCGAATTTCTCTATAGGAACATTTAATCTTTGAGCCTGATGGTCAAGGAAGCTTCCTGTTCCTGCTGCACATACAGTATTCATCGCAAAATCTGTTACAATACCATCCCGAAGGATAATTATTTTACTGTCTTGACCGCCTATTTCAAGAATAGTTTGAACTCCAGGGATATTTGTACTTGCAGCTACTGCGTGAGCTGTAATTTCGTTTTTAACAACATCTGCTCCAACAAGAGCTCCAGCAAGATTTCTTCCTGAACCGGTTGTTCCTACACCCTTTACTGAATATTCGCATAGTGCTTGTGACACAATATGTTTTAAACCTTGTTGCACTGCATCAACTGGCTTACCTGCTGTTTTTAGCATGTAAGAATCTATATACTTCCCTTTTTCATCAACTAAAGCTAATTTTGTAGTAACTGAGCCTACATCAATACCCAAATAAACATCTAAACTCATCTTTTACCTTCTTCCCTCTGTGTTTGATACGCTTATTATAACACAAAAATAATAAGTAATTGAAATATTGAGAGATAAATTATTATAAATTTTTGTAAAAAATAAGCAATTTATGTTTATCTAAAAGAGGATGCGGAAAAATCCAAAATTTGACAAATTTTTGAGATTTTTCAAATCCGACCTTAAATACACCTTTTGATACGAAAATTGTTAACTATGATTTAGATTTTAGTAAGTTTAAGTCAAATTAATTCGTTTCCTCCCTTTTGAGGGAGGATTAAGGTGGGTGCTTTTTGTGATAAAATTCTGGCATGAATAATTTTGTTTTAAGAGCAAGAGAATTACGCAAAAATCCAACCAAGCAAGAACGTATATTATGGAGTATTCTGAGAAAAAATCAATTCTATGGATTCAAATTTTTAAGACAATATCCAATAGAACCATATATTGTGGATTTTATTTGCAGGGAAAAGAAAATAATAATAGAAATAGATGGCGGACAGCATAATCAACCTGATGATATTGAGTATGATTTAGAGCGGACAAATTTTTTGAACTCCAGAGGGTATAAAGTTATTAGATTTTGGAACAATGACATCGATAATAATATTGATGGAGTTTATAAAATTTTACAGCGTGAGTTCGGTATAATTTGATTAGCACATATCTTAACCTTCCCTCACAAGGGAAGGAATAATTAAGAAAGCACCCATCCTAACCTTCCCTCACAAGGGAAGGAACGATAAAGAAAGCACCCATCCTAACCTTCCCTCACAAGGGAAGGAACGATAAAGAAAGCACCCATCCTAGCCTTCCCCCACAAGGGAAGAAATGTTACTCCCACCCAGGATTTACCCCCAGGATTTACCCCCACCTAGAATTTTTTTAATCTCGCATAAGCTGCGTCCATAGCTTTTTTCCCGAGTTTGCCAAAATCTATTGTGTACATTGTGCTATCTCCGATTTGGATTACATCCGCAATGTGTCCGACTCCCAATTTGTCGTGGAAAACTCTTTCTCCGACATTGAAGAAATATTGAGTAGTTGCATTTTTTAACTCTTCTTCAGCTTCTTGCTGTTTGGCGAGTTCTGCTTCATGTCGCTTTTTCTCTTCCAGTTTGCGCTTCATTATATTATCTTCAAAAAATGCTTTAATTTTTTCTTCTTCTTTTTCCTTGTTAAGCGGGCTTTTTTTGATAATAACTTTGCTCGGAGTTCTTTGAACTACATTTGTAGTCTTTTTTGCTGCAGGAGCTACAAAATTTGCGCCAAAACCGTTAGAACTTGATTTTGTAGATGGTGCAACAAAGTTTGCACCAAATCCTGATACCGGTTTAACGTAACCATCTGAATTTGTTTGAGCTTTGGTTTTACCCCAACTATTTGCTTCAGTCTTTGATTTGACTGATTTTACTGCGCTTGAGAAAGTACTTTCTCTTCTTGAATATTCCGAGAACGTGGATTCTTCTTGTTCTATTAGTTTAGAAGGTATTTCTTCCAAGAATCTGCTTGGTGAATAATATTTGTATTCACCCCACATTTGTCGGCGTTTGGCTGTTGTCAAGTATAATTTAGTTTCAGCTCTTGTAACTCCCACATACATCAAGCGTCTTTCTTCTTCCAACTCTGAAAGGCTGTTTGAGCACCTTGCTGATGGGAAAATCCCTTCGTCACAGCCGGCTAAAAATACTATCGGAAATTCCAAACCTTTTGAAGCGTGCAAAGTCATCAAGGTAACATTATTTGCAATTTCGTCCATTCCGTCAATATCAGATACCAACGAAACTTGTGCAAGGAATTCGCCTAAAGTGTTTTCTAATTCTTCAGGTTCAAATTCGTTTGCTACGTTTACAAGTTCTTGCAGGTTTTCAATTCTGGTTTCGTCTTCGTCTGTTCCTGATGCTTGGAGTTCTCTTAAATAACCGCTTTTTTCTAAAATCAAGCTCAAAAATTCCGGAAGTGAATATCTTTCCTGTGCTTCTTTAAGCTTCATAATCAAAGTTGAAAAGTCTTTTAATTTTGTTGCAGTACCTGATTTGATTGCAGAAATTTCATCAACATTCAATATTGCTGAAAACAGGCTTATATCTTGAGTGTCAGCATATTCCTGTAGGTGTTTTAAAGTGGCTTCACCGATTGCTCTTTTAGGAACGTTTATTATTCTTCTTAAAGACTGAGAGTCGTCCTGATTATAAATTAACTTTAAATATGCAATTGCGTCCTTAATTTCTTTTCTGTCATAGAACTTTAGACCGCCATAAATTCTATAAGGAATACCAGAGGCAATTAAAGCTTCTTCTAAAGCTCTTGATTGTGCGTTTGTACGATATAGAACTGCAAATTGGTTGTAATTATCTGACGTATCCTTTATGGATTTAACTATATAATTTGCTTCATCAGCTTCGTCTTGAGCTTCATAGAGTGAGATTTTTTCTCCGTCACCTTTTTGTGAATACAAGACTTTGTCCACACGCTCTTCATTGTTTTCGATTATAGCGTTTGCCGCATTAAGTATATTCGCTGTAGACCTGTAATTTTGTTCCAATTTTACCAATTTTGCTTTTGGAAAATCGTTTTGGAAATTCATAATAATTCTAAAGTCTGCACCTCTCCAACTGTATATAGATTGGTCAATATCACCTACAACACAAAGAGAACGGCTTTCAGGAACCTCTGGCTGCAGATTTGTATAAAGCGCTTTAACAAGCTGATACTGAGCTTGGTTAGTATCTTGGTACTCGTCAACAAGTATGTGTTGGAATTTGTCATAGTACTTTTTACGAACTTCAGGATTTTGCTCTAGAAGTTTTACGCAAAGCATCAGCATATCGTCAAAATCTATTGCATTGTTTGTATTAAGTGCATTTTCATAATACTCATAAATTTTTGCTATGTTTTGTGATTTAAAATCTCTGGCAAAAGTTGCAAATGTGTAAGCGTCCTGCATTTTGTTTTTGGAATTTGAAATTACAGCCTTAACAAGCTTTGGCTGATAAATTTTATCATCCATATTTAGTTTTTTTATTGCTTGCTTAATTATTGCAAGTGAGTCAGTTTCATCATAGATTGTGAAATTCTTATCCAATTTTTTTCCGGATTGGAATGAATAATTCTCGATGTCTTGTCTTAAAATACGTCCGCAAATGCTATGGAAAGTACCTACCCACATATATTTAACAATGTTTTCTCCAAGAATAGAAGAAAGTCTTTCTTTCATCTCTTTTGCAGCTTTGTTCGTAAAAGTTACTGCAAGAATTTTTCCAGCAATAGCACCATTTTGAATCATATATGCTATTCTTGAAGTCAAAACTTTGGTTTTTCCACTACCGGCTCCGGCCAGTATTAATAAAGCTCCTTCTGTAGTCTTTGCAGCTTCAAGCTGCTCTCTGTTAAGGTTTTCTAAAATATTTTCCATTCCCCTATTCCCAAACTGTCATTTTTGTGATATTATGTATCAGCATACACAAAAGATAAGTTAATGACAATAGATTTAAAAAGGTGGTACAATGAACGATATTTTAAATTCTCTTGATGATGAAAAACAGCCTTCCATTATGGTTCCTATGGGTGATATGGATTCTGCAGAACAGTCTCCGGATACAGTCGATGAGTTGGCTATGGAGTTAGCGACAATAAAACAGCCGGCTAAGAGAATTGCGATTATTGGTTCTAGAAACCTTGCTATTACTCATCAACAGATGATTGAAACTCTTGCAACAGCTCTTGTAAGGCAAGGTAATACAATTATTACTTCAGGTGGCTCTTGTGGTACAAATGCCGCAGCTATTCGTGGGGCTATGAAGTCTAATCCTGATAAATTGAAAGTTATTCTACCTCAAACTATAGGACAACAACCTTCTGATGTCCAAGATCAGCTTATCGGAGTTCCTAATATTGTTGAACATGCAGATAGAGCTATGATGACTTTAGCGGATGCTTCAAGAGTTTGTAATAGAGAAATTATTGATGATTGTAACCAGTTGATATGCTTTCTGTCTCATACCAGTAAAACTCTTCATACTGCTGTCGAGTACGCTGAAGAAAATCACAAAGTTGTTACAGTATTTTATTTAGATTAGGATAAATAATAATTTTAATTACATTAATTGATTATATTAATTGATTATTTATTTATTTCTCTTTTTATATTGAGGGTTTTAAGATATGGATTTACTTAAAATGCTCACCGGGAAAAATCCTGATGAGTATGAAAAGGTCGCAAAATTACTTGTTGATAATTCAGATACGGAGCTTTTTGCTAAATTGGTTAAGCAAGATGAGTTTTTGTTTGATTTTGTTAAGAATAATGTCGCAAATCGAATTAAAAATGCTTGCAGTAAGGACAATTATTTAAATTTAATGAACTTTTTTGATTATTATTCTCCATCGTATGATTCTGTTATTGCAGAAACATTGTTTAAATTTGGCGGAGTAGAACTTTTGCCTGCAATGAAGGAAATTTTTGTAAATGGAGATAGCGGTAAAAAAGCTTATGCAGTGAAGTATTTTTCGTATATTCAGAAAGAGCTGTTGGAAGAAATTTTACCCATGATTAGAACAACCGCAGAAAGCGATTTTGAACCGTTAAGTGTTAATTCGATTGAAGTTTTATCAAAGATAGATGATGATGAATTTAAAAATAAGGCTTACAGTTTGTTGAATTCTGAAGACGAATTTGAACAATATAACGGAGTTAAGTATCTTGTAAGTCTAAAAGCTACAGAAGCTTTACCGCAAATTAATGAGATTATGAAGAAATCTTCTCTGTCAGAAAATATAGCTGCAGAAATTCCATACTTAGTTCCTCTAGAAGAATTGGTAACTACAGAAGATGGAATTTTGGTTCTTTGTAATATAGTTAATGCTATTCCGGAAATAATTCCTGCTTCTGTTGTTTTGGATTATAATTTGTTTGGAATTTTTGAGGACTTGTATTTAAATAATCTTAATAGTGCATCTGCTGTTCTGTTACGGCTTGCTCAAGAAAAATTTGCAGAGCTTGCGGGAAACGAAGAATATTTATTTGACTGCGATAAGAATACAAAAGAAGAAATTTATGCAATTAATCAACTTTTGGTTGGAATTGATAGCTATAAATTGAAAAACCTTTTATATGATGAATTATTTGAGTCAAGCGATTTTGTACTCTTTGCGGTAGATTATGCAGATGAAAGGGAAGAGCTTGAAGCTCTTTTAGATTGCAATAACCCAACTTTAATATTAAAAGTTCTATCAAAGCTCAAGGACAATGATGTATTAACTCAAGAACATAAAAACAAAGCTTTAAATATTATAGAGGAGGATGAATTAAGAAGCTTTATAGACGCTTTATAGTCTATAGCTGCAGTTCCCGAGATCGTTGCCTTTGTTGAATTCTTTAATTAATTCAGAAGAAACAATCCAGTTAATTTTGCCGTCAGGATATTTAATAAAATGCTTGGTATTGCACATTGTGGTAACGTAGCAAGAATCAATTATGTTTAAAAACGAAATATCTATATCCATTGACTTACAATGATATTTTTCTATATATCCTGATATAAATTCAACGGTTTTTTCTGCTGAAACTGTATCCGGGGTAAGTTTTTTGTTATCGGGTAATAGTTGAATCATGTATATTTTCCTTGCTACTTTTTTAATCGGCAAATTTTTAAATTTTTTTAATGATGTTTAATATAAATCCTGTAAATGAATGATTTTTGTTATATAATCCTTCTAAAGGAGAGCGAATTATGAAAAAAGAAAATGCGTTAGATGCGGCAAAGAAAATAAAAATGTTGGTTTTTGATGTAGATGGAGTTATGACAGACGGTAGTATAACTTATGATGAAAATGGTGTGGAATACAAGACTTTTAATGCAAAAGATGGTCATGGTGTTATAAGGATGAGGAATTCCGGTTTTATAACTGCAATAATTACAGCAAGGAATAATGGTACTGTGCAGCATAGAGCCAAAAATCTTAATTTTACTGAGTTGTATCAGGGAAGAAAGTATAAGCTTCCGGCATTAGAAGAGCTTATGGAAAAATATAATCTTTCGTATGAAGAAGTTTCTTATATGGGTGATGATTTACCTGATATCTGCATTTTGGAAAAAGTTGGTCTTGCATGTTGTCCAGCAGATGCAGTAAAAGAAGTTCAGGAAATTTGCAATTTTAAATCTTCTTACGGTGGTGGTAAAGGTGCTGTAAGAGAACTTTGTGACTTTATATTAGAAGCTCAAGGTATTAAAAAAGAATACATTATTGCAGAAGGTGCTTCTAAACAGTAAAAGCGGTAAAGCTTATGCAAGAAATTGTATTATATTGAATAATAAGTAAGAAATATTTTTGAGACTGTATAGAATAGTTGTTATTGTAAATTTTTCTAACAATCGTATATACTTTGCCTTGTTCAAAAATCTGCTCAATCATATAATGGTGTAAATGGTACACTCTAGTCGAAAATAAGGGCAGAATATTGAAAATATCTTCTATTAACAGTCAAAACGGATTACTAACTAACAAATATACTCAAAATTCAGAAAGAAGTTTTGTGTACTCAGAAAAAAAAGACGGTACTACGGATAATATTTCTTCTGAGTCTAAAAATCCAGCATTTAAATCTCTAGGAATGTCTATGTTGGGTATGTCCAGTTCCATAATGCAGTGGATAGAAGCCAAAGGTTATTTGGTTTCGTTTCTCATACAAGATGGGTTGGGGATGACAGCACCGCGAGTCTGGACAGGGTTCCATCGTGATAAAGAAATTACAGGGGAATATAATATACAAGAAGGTTTCGAAGTTTTGGGTCGTGAAGGTATAACTGGACCTTATATAATAGCGGTTGCTCCGGCTGTATTAGCTCTTACTGGTAAATTTTGTAAGTCGACAAATACGAATACAAGGTTAATAAAGCGTCTGGGAGAAAATTTTAAATCAATGATAGCAAAACCTGAGTTTGATAAAGGTTTACTAAGTGACTCTAAAAAGTTGAAAGAAGAATTTTACAAGTATAATTTGACAAAAATATATAAAGATACAGTTCCTAATGACTCAAAATCTGAAGAAGCAATAAATAAAATTGTGAAAGAATTTGCTAAATATGATTCTAAAGATAAAAAATCTAGCAATGAGGCATTAGGTAATATAGTAGAAATAATAAATAACAAACTTGTAGAAAATTCAGATGAATTGCTAAATGTAAATAAAGTTATTGTAGGGGAAGGAAATACAAAGAGTTCATTTTCGATAGCAGAGACAATGCGAGCTTTGAAGGACTTTGGATTTGATGCAATATCCAATAACCCTGAATATTCTTCTATTGATACTAGAGCTATAGAAAATATGAAGAACAATTTTGCAGCAAAACGTCTTTTGACAAATATAGCAAACGTAGTACTTACATTAGGCGGTCTTTCCGTTTTACCAAAGTTATATGCTCCATCAAAAGTTTCTCCTGGCGCAAACACTATGAAGCACTTAAAAGAAAATCAAGAAAAAAATAAAAATAATATAAGTGGTGATGCAACTCAGGAGAATAAAAATCCAAGTTTTAAAGGTCGTGGTGTAAATACTGATGGTTTCTTTGCTAAATTAGGAGAGTTTGCGACAAAGAAAATTCCAGAAAAATGGCAGGCTCTTTTGGAATACACCGGTTATAATTTCTCAAAAACAACTTTTGCACTTTTAGCAACTTTGGGTCTATTGTGGCCAAGAGGTAAACACGCTTGGGAAAGAGCATCTGTTGAACCAGATGGAAAGAAAGATATGACTGAGATTTATGAAATACTTCTGAGAGATACAGTATCTTCTCTTTCAGTAGTTTTCGCTGTTCCAATGTTAACGAAAATGATGGTAAAGAGTTATGAAAATAAAGTAGGATTTATTCTTACTAATAGAGCTTCTGATGGAAAAAATGCATTTAAGAAGTTTACAGATGTTGTAAATCCATATAGTGATTTGGAAGTTCTTTCTGTTGCAGATTTAGATTCAATTTATGGAAATATAGATTCTAAATCAAAATTAATGAATTTTTCTAAATTTGTAGATTCTAAAGGTGGAGATTTAGAGAAAATTCTTTCTAAATCTGAAAATGCAAATATAATGTTTAACGATAAAACATTTACGCTTGATTCAATAAAGCATTTATCGAAAGAAGAAAAAAATAAGAAAATAATAGATTTGTTTAACAAATTAAAAGTAACAGATAATAATTCTAAAAATGAGATAATATCGAAATTAATGAAAGGGTCTGGCGATATTAAGAATAACAAAATTGCTAAAATGGCAAGGGGTTTAAATTCACTACCAGGTTTTATATCGACGGTATTTATTTCTCCTGTAATATTGGGTGTTTTAATACCAATGTTAACATACCATAATACAAGAAAAGCTAATGCGAAAAAGATGGCCGCAGCTTCAAAGAATTAGTATCAATAGACAAGTATTTGTGTTTGTTGTAATATTAACCTTGTAAAAAAAGAGTATTTTGGGGAGCAATTTTATCATGAGATTACACAACTCTTACACAAATCAGGTTGAAGAATTTAAACCAATTCAAGAAAATAAAGTAAAAATGTATGTCTGCGGTCCAACTGTATATGATAATGCTCATTTGGGACATGCAAGATGCTATATTACTTGGGATGTTTTATATAGGTATCTTAAATTTAAGGGTTATGATGTTACATATTGCAGAAATGTAACTGATGTAGATGATAAAATCCTCAAAAAAGCGGAGAAAGAAAATAAGACTCCAGAAGAAGTTTCAACATACTGGTATCACAAATTTAGTGACAGTATGAAGGCTTTAAATAATTTAAAACCTGATATAGAGCCATTTGCGACAAAAACTTTAGGAGAGATGATTTCTATAGTAAAAGAGCTTATTAATAAAGGATATGCTTACGAGGCAGATGGGGATGTTTATTTTAGGGTAAAAAAATTTCCTAAATACGGATATCTTTCAAAACAACCAATAGATCAGTTAGAAAGCGGTGCAAGAATAGAAATTGGTGAACATAAGGAAGATCCTTTGGATTTTGCTTTGTGGAAGAAGGACGAAAAGTTTGGCTATAATTCACCTTGGGGTGTAGGTCGTCCCGGGTGGCATATAGAGTGTTCTGCTATGAGTAGAAAATATTTGGGTAAGACTATAGATATTCATGCAGGTGGAGCAGATTTAATATTTCCGCACCACGAAAATGAAATTGCTCAATCAGAGTGTGCAAATGGGTGTAAGTTTGTAAACTATTGGTTACATAACGGTTTTGTTACTATAAATAAAGAAAAAATGTCAAAGTCTTTAGGAAATTTTCTTACAATAGATGATTTATTGAAGAATTATGATTCAAACACAATAAGATTTTTTATATTGACAAATCATTATAGAATGCCTGTAGAATTTTCAGATGAAGCATTGCAGGCAGCATCTAACGGTGTAAAAAGAATGCTTAATGCAAAACAGGCTAAGGTAGATGATAATTTTGATATAACTCAGTTTGGCGAATATAAAGATTTTGTAGAAGCTATGGATGATGATTTGAATACTTCAAAGGCTTTAGCAGTTTTATTTGATTTAGCTAGTAAGGCAAATAAGGATGTTCCTTATGCTTATTCACTTTTGTATAAGCTTGGTTCGACATTGGGATTTACGTTTGAAAAAGCAAAATTGTCTGAAGAAGAATTAAGGAATAAGTTGGAAGAAATTAGTGATAAGCTAGGTGAAAAATATTCGTCAATGGATGAGATTATAGAGAGAAGACGAGTAGCTAGAGCTGAAAAGAATTGGGATTTAGCAGATAAAATTAGAATAGCATTGGATAACGCCGGAATTTTATTAAAGGATTCTAAGGAAGGTACGGTTTGGGAAGTAAAGGCGTAAATAGAATAAGCGTAATTTCTGGAATAGTGCTGTGTCTGCTTTCTTTTACTGTTTTAAATCCTGTATTTGCAGAAAGTAATAGTGTTGTAAGAGTAGGGCTAACCGATAATAAATTCCAAAATGTTTTGAAACAACAGGTAACAGTGTATGGAACAGCAGATTCTGAAATCTGTGATAGAGAAACAAAAAAGGTTATATTAGCAGTTCCAACGAATTCTGAAATTACTATAAAAAATGGTGTTACAGGATTAGAACTATCAACAGATGGTAAAATCGGAACGCTTAGGGATTTTGTTATAGTTTGTCCTCAAGGTTTTCTCGGCGTAAAAGATTTAACCAGAAAGGGTAAGCCGGCTTTGTATCATGGAGCCTTTGAAGTAGTGCAGCACCCTGATAGAAAAGGTTTTTATTTGGTTAATCTTGTAGAAACTCAAGAGTATTTAAAAGGTGTTGTTCCAAATGAAATGCCTGTAAGGTTTGGTTTAGAAGCTCTAAAAGCTCAAGCAGTTGCTGCTAGAAATTATGTTCTGACTCCTAGAACTCAGGCTTATAAAGAATTTAATGTAGTCGATAGTGTGGCAAGTCAGGTTTATTACGGAGTTAATACAGAAGATGATTTGTCGACGCGTGCAGTTATGGAAACGGATGGTATAGTTGCTTTATATGATAATGAACCTATACTTGCACTATATAGTTCAACTGCCGGAGGGTATACGGAAAGTTATTCAAATGCTTTTTCAGATCCTACAACAAAAATGTTCCCATCTATGAATAAACCTTATTTGGAGGCAGTTCCTGATAAGGAAGAGTTTCAACCTTTAGATGAAGAAGATAAGGCAAAAGAATTTTATGAAACAAAAGTTCCTTCTTATGATATAGAATCTCCGTATTATAGATGGCAAAAGACTTGGGCAGTTGGTGAATTGGAAAGTATTTTAAAATCAACGCTTGTAGCTCAATCAAAAACAGGGTTTGTACATCCAGCATTTAATCAGGGTGATGTTTTAGGGCATATAAAAGATATAAAAGTAATGAAACGTGGAGCTTCAGGTAAGGCTATAGAAGTTGAATTAATGACAGATAAAGGGTGTTATAGAATTGCAAAGGAGCTTGTTATAAGAAGGGTTTTTCAGAAGGATGGAATATCGCTTCCAAGTGCCAATATAATTGTAGAAAAGAAGTTGGATAATTATGGAAATATAACAGATGTTACCTTTTATGGCGGAGGTTTCGGGCATGGTGTCGGAATGAGCCAGTATGGAGCAGGTTATATGGCGACAAAATTGAACCAACCTTATTACAATATATTAAGACATTATTATAGTGGAATAAATTTGGGAACTATGCCTGTAACAGTTTGTGGAGAAGAAGTCAAGCAGACTTTTTGGGCTCCAATCGGTAGAGCAAGTCTTGTCATTACAAATTCAAATGCTGCAAAGATTGCAGTAATGATAAATGGAAAAGTGCATGAATTTCCTGTAACCAAAACAATTTTTCAAAAAGATTATAGAATAGATATTTCACGATATATTGAAGACGGAGAAAATACAGTTGTTTATTACCCACCAACTCTTGGGAGATCTGTAACTTTATATGTGGAATTGGTAGAAAAGTATGAAGAAAATAAATAAAGATGAAACTCAGAGTGTGCTTAAGGCCGCTTGGTTAATAGCTCTTGTAACGATTGTAAGTAAGTTTATGGGATTTGTTCGAGATATGGTGGTTGCAAATTTCTATGGTGCAACTCTTGTATCAGATGCGTATTTTTATGCTCTTCAAATTCCGTCTTTGGCTATAATTATTTTAGGCGGAGTAGGTGGTCCTTTTCATAGTGCGGCTGTTGCAGTGTTTTCTAAATTAATTCCGGATTTCGATTCAAAACCAGATGAAGCGGTAAATAAACTTTATAATACTTTTTTAACAGTATCATTCATCTTTTTTGCAGCTTGTGCCATTTTGGGCTTCTTTTTTGCTGATAAGGTAATGGGAATAATAATTTCAGCTGGAGCTCCTGAGTTAGTAGCTCTTGCGTCTCAACACTTCAAAATAATGTCTCCTATTATATTAATTGGAGGTATTATTGGTATTTATTATGGTTTACTTGTAACTCATAAACAATACATTCTGCCAAACCTTT
>CALUVP010000120.1 GCA_944324215.1 Candidatus Gastranaerophilales bacterium
CAAAATAGATGAATACATTTATTATTACAATAATAGAAGATATCAATGGGGGTTAAACAAAATGACACCTTGTGAATACAGAGAATACCTTGCAATGTCCTACTGACCGATTACGTTTTTAGGGGGATAATTCAAGAAACCCCAACCTACATCTGGTCAGGGCAGATACATAAAATGAGCTTTGCTGTTTAATAAAACCTAGTTATAAATCTTAGTAATCAAACCTAAACTGAATATTTTCTCTTTTTTGATCTTTTTGTCGGTAAAGTCTCAATCATTTCTGCAAGAATTTTTGCTTGTTCACTATGTTCATAATTGTATGTACACTTTTTTTTAGGTAGAATTTTTTTTAGAAGCTCTTTTATATCTGTAATAATAGTCCATTCTCGTCTATAACCTCCATCATTATATTCAGTTATACTAAAAATATCTGTTAAAAAATCACCTACCATATAATATAGGTCGAGCTTTGTTTTCTTGCAAAAAGTCCTTATCTTGTTGTTCAATACATTCATTTTGTCCTTAGGTGACATACTATCATAGTTATCAATTATAGTATTAACTCTTGGAACAAACTCATCAGAATTTACAAATGAAGTATGAGCTTCAAAAGTTTCTAGCTCACTATCTTTTTTGAAGGGAAGAGGCCTTATTAAATGAAATTTTTTTGCAATACTAGATTGACGTTTAGCATAATAATCCAAGTGTGATAGCGTTTCAAACGGCTCATTACTAACAATTTTTAAGATTAAATTGTCATTACGTTTCCCAGTTTCTATAAGATTTGTTATCGCTTGTTTAGCAACCTCAAAATTTTCGCCATAAACCATAGAAGGTATAAGATTCTTTAAAAGTTTTTTAGAACTTTTTGTGTATAAAGCTCCAAATGATGGTGAGTAATTTGATTTTTCGTTAAAATTATTAATAACAAGCATATGTCCTCCTTATATACCGTCATTCTAGCATTGATATTTAAATTTTTGTTACAAAGCTTGTAGGTTAAATTTACGTGAACTGTTAAACAAATATGTAAAATTTGATTAATATATTTGTTTATGTGACTATAAAAAACGCAAAAGTATCATTTTAGGACAATTTTATGCTAATATACAAATCAAATAATAAGGTTTTATTTAATGGGCGAGTATATTATGCAAACAAAGTTGCAGATAAAGTAAAAAAGATTAATTCTTGGAAAAGAACAATAAGCATGATTAATTCTCAAGAGAATAAAATTTCAAATTCACCAAAAACTTCAACTAGGGAAAAATCAGAAAGAGGCGGACTCTATCTTTTATATGTAAGCAAACATAAATCACCTAGTAATTAAGAAATAGTTTTTCTTTTTATTATTGTGTTCCTTATTAGCTTTTTTGATAAATGAAGTCTGGTTAAAAATGTAAATTTTTGTAAACAAACCTCTTGAAAAATCTCACATTATACCCTTATAAACTTGACGATAAATTTTGATGTTGTACGATAGGATAACATGCTGTATATGGGATAATTATGACCGAAATAAAAGTAGAACGATAAAAAGAAAAAATAAAAAAAATTTATATAGTACATCATTAGAATAGATGAGGTGAATTAATGTCGACAGAATATGCAAAAAGAGTAACTCCGATGGGTATACCAAATACTCGTTTGGATGATTTACCAGATTTAATTGACGTGCAAAAAAAATCATTTGAGTGGTTTTTAAAAGAAGGTTTAAAAGAAGAGTTGTTAGCTTTTTCTCCAGTAAAGGATTATACAGGCAGATTAGAACTTCACTTCCTTCCAAATTACACGTTTGATAATGCAAAATACACAGTTGAAGAAGCTCGTATTCACGATGCAACATATGCTAAACAACTTCGTGTAATGGTAAGACTTGTAAACCGTGATAGCGGTGAAATTAAGGAACAAGAGGTTTACATAGGTGATATTCCTACAATGACGGATAAAGGTACCTTTATTGTAAACGGTGCTGAGCGTGTTATAGTATCACAGATTGTAAGATCTCCAGGGGTGTATTTCAAAAGAGAAATTTCTCCAACAGGAAAGAGATTATATAATGCTACAATGATTCCTAATCGTGGTGCATGGTTGAAGATAGAAACTGATTCTAACGATATTATTTATGTAAAGATTGATAAGAATAGAAAAATCCTTGCTACAACATTGCTTAAAGCAATGGGTATTACAGTTTCTGAAATGGAATCTTTATTCACTCACTTTGAATTTTTAAAGAAAACTCTTGATAAAGATACAACTGAAACAACAGATGATGCATTAATTGATTTGTATAAAAAATTGAGACCTGGAGATCCAGCGTCAGCTCAAGGTGGACGACAAATTCTTGAATCACGTTTTTTTGATGATAAGAAATATGATATAGGTCGTGTTGGTCGTTATAAATTAAACAAAAAATTAAATTTAAATATTTCAAAAAACCAAAGAACACTTACTGTTCAAGATATTGTAGCCTCAATAGAGTACTTGATAAATTTAACATATGATGAAGGTTCGCTTGATGATATAGACCACTTAGGAAACAGAAGAATTCGTTCAGTTGGCGAACTTCTTCAAAATCAATTCAGAGTAGGTTTATCAAGAATAGAAAGAATAGTTAAAGAAAGAATGACATTACAAGATTCTGAAACTTTAACTCCATTAAACTTATTGAATACAAAGCCATTAGTGGCATCTTTAAAAGAATTCTTCGGATCTTCTCAGTTGTCACAGTTTATGGACCAAATTAATCCTCTTGCTGAATTAACTCACAAAAGACGTATTTCAGCTTTAGGACCTGGCGGTTTACAAAGAGAAAGAGCAGGGTTTGCAGTTCGTGATATTCACCCTTCTCACTATGGACGTATATGTCCTATTGAAACTCCGGAAGGACCAAATGCTGGTTTGATTGGTTCATTAGCAACTCATGCAAGAGTTAATGAATATGGATTTATTGAATCACCATTCTTTGTAGTTAAAGAAGGTAAGGTTACAGATGAAGTTGTTTACATGACAGCAGATGAAGACGAAAACTACAGATGTGCTCCAGCGGATGTTCAGTTAAATCCTGATAAAACATTTAAGGCAGCACAGATTCCAGTTCGTTATAGATCAGAGTTCATAATGTGTGAATCATCGAAAGTTGACTATATGGGTGTTTGCCCTATTCAGATTATATCTGTAGCAACTTCAATGATTCCGTTTATAGAGCATGATGATGCTAACCGTGCTTTGATGGGATCAAACATGCAACGTCAATCAGTACCTCTTCTAATTACTGAAAGACCTGTAGTAGGTACCGGTATGGAAAGAAGAGTTGCAAAAGACTCTGGTATGGTTGTTTGCGCTAAAGTTGACGGTGTCGTTGAAAGAGTTGTCGGTGAAGAAATTGTTATCCGCGATGTAAACGGAAAACAACACTTACACACTTTAATGAAGTATGTACGTTCAAACCAAGATACTTGTATTAACCAAAAGCCGATTGTTCATGAAGGTGATAAGGTTCATGCAGGAGATGTAATTGCAGATGGTGCTTCAACAAGCTGCGGAGAACTTTCAATTGGTAAAAACATATTAGTTGCATATATGCCTTGGGAAGGATATAACTTCGAAGATGCTATCTTACTTTCTGAAAGATGCGTACATGATGATATATTTACTTCTGTTCACATTGAGAAGTTAGAGATAGATGCTAGACAAACAAAGCTTGGACCTGAAGAAATAACAAGAGAAATCCCTAATGTTTCAGAAGAAGCTTTAAGACATTTGGATGAACGCGGTATTGTTCGTATAGGTGCAAGAGTTTACGCAGATGATATTCTTGTTGGTAAAGTAACTCCAAAAGGTGAATCAGAACATCCACCTGAAGAAAAACTTCTACGTGCAATATTTGCAGAAAAAGCAAGAGACGTAAAAGATAATTCATTACGTGTTCCTCACGGAGAAGGTGGTAGAGTACTTGATGTTAAGGTGTTTGATAGAGAAAAAGGTGATGAATTACCACCTGGAGCAAATACAGTAATAAGAGTATATATTGCACAAAAACGTAAGGTTTCAGTAGGTGATAAGCTTTCTGGACGTCACGGAAACAAAGGTATCGTGTCAAGAATTCTTCCAAAAGAAGATATGCCTTTCTTACCTGATGGAACTCCGGTTGATATAGTTTTAAACCCACTTGGTGTACCTTCTCGTATGAACGTTGGTCAAACTTATGAATGCTTGTTAGGTTTGGCGGCATACTTAACTGGTGAACACTATGAAGCACCATCATTTGATGAAAGATACGGTGATAACCAGTCAGAGATTGCTACTAAGGCTGAATTGCTAAGAGGTATAAAAGAATCAGGGTGTGATTGGGTAAGAGAAGATGGTAAAGTATACCTAATAGATGGTAGAACAGGTGAACCGTTTGATGAACCAATTGCAGTAGGTTTGTCTTATATTCTGAAACTTGTTCACTTGGTAGATGATAAGATTCATGCTCGTTCTACTGGTCCTTACTCATTAGTAACACAACAACCTTTAGGTGGTAAGGCTCAATTTGGTGGACAAAGATTCGGAGAAATGGAAGTTTGGGCACTTGAAGCTTACGGTGCTGCATATACTCTTCAAGAAATGTTAACAATTAAATCAGACGATGTTAATGGACGTAATAGAGCTTATGAAGCGATAGTAAAAGGTGACAATATTCCTAGACCGGGTATTCCAGAATCGTTCAAGGTACTTGTAAGAGAATTGCAAAGTATCGGTTTAGATATAACAGTTGCTAAGAAAAATGGTGTTGAAGTAGACTTGATGTCTGATATGGATGATTTAAGAAAATCAGCTCCAAAGAGGACTTTATCAGACATAGATTCAGAGTTGTTAAATATTAACTTCTTTGATACATCAGCAACACTAGGTGAAATATAAGGAGATAGAAAATTGTCTACAAGTATTGATTATTTTGATTATATACGCATAAGTATTGCTTCACCTGAAAGAATATTGAAGTGGTCTTATGGTGAGGTTACAAAACCGGAAACAATAAATTATAGAACCTTAAAACCTGAACGTGATGGTCTTTTCTGTGAAAGAATTTTTGGACCAACAAAGGACTGGGAATGTTATTGCGGTAAATACAAAAGAGTCCGTCACAAAGGTATCATTTGTGAAAGGTGTGGTGTTGAAGTTACTGACTCAAAGGTAAGACGTCACAGAATGGGGCATATAAAATTAGCTGCTCCTGTATCTCACATATGGTTCTTGAAAGGTATTCCTTCTTATTTAGGATTACTTTTGGATATGACATTAAAGGATTTGGAACAAGTTATTTATTTTAATAACTATGTTGTAATAGATCCTGCTGATAGCCCATTCAAGAAATTACAACTTTTATCAGAAGAAGAATATGAAGACTTTATAATGGAAAATGAAGAGTCTAAATTAGAAGTTGGAATTGGTGCTGAAGCAATAAAAAAATTGTTAGGTGAAATCAATATTCATGAACTAGCTGATGAAATAAGAACAGAACTCGCAGGACATGTAACATCTGTTCAAAGAAAAGGAAAACTAATTAAGAGATTAAGATTACTTGATTCTTTGATTTCATCTGAGACTGATCCGACTTGGATGATTATGGATGTTCTTCCTGTAACACCTCCAGATTTAAGACCTATGGTACAGTTGGATGGTGGAAGATTTGCAACATCAGATTTGAATGACTTATATAGAAGAGTTATAAACAGAAACAATCGTTTACAAAGACTTCTTGAGATGGGCGCACCTGAAATTATTGTAAGAAACGAAAAACGTATGTTACAAGAAGCTGTAGATGCTCTTATGGATAATGGAAGACGTGGAAGAACTGTTGTGGGACCAAATAACAGAGCATTAAAGTCATTATCAAACATTATTGAAGGTAAGCAAGGTCGTTTCCGTCAAAACTTGTTAGGTAAACGTGTTGACTATTCTGGTCGTTCAGTTATCGTTGTTGGTCCTTCATTGAAATTAAATCAATGTGGTTTACCAAAAGAAATGGCTATAGAATTGTTCAAACCTTTTGTTGTTAATAAGTTAATAGAACGTGGATATGTTCAAAATATTAAGTCAGCAAAGAAAATGATAGAAAGATCTGATGCAAAAGTTTGGGATATCCTAGAGGAGATAATCGATGGACACCCTGTATTATTGAACCGTGCTCCGACTCTTCACCGATTAGGTATTCAAGCATTCGAACCGAAACTAGTAGAAGGTCGTGCAATACAGCTACACCCGTTAGTATGTACAGCATTTAACGCAGACTTCGATGGTGACCAAATGGCAGTTCACGTTCCACTTTCAATTGAAGCTCAAACAGAAGCTAGAATGCTTATGTTAGCAACTAATAATATTTTGGCTCCTGCTAACGGAAAACCTATCATTACTCACTCACAAGATATGGTTTTAGGTCTTTATTATTTAACAATATTAAAAGATCCAAACCAAGAAGTGAAAGGGTACTTCTACAGTTTTGAAGATGCAATCGCAGCTTTAGAAGCTAAGGTTATATCTCTTCATGACAAGATTGTAGTACGTGATGAAAAAGGTAAGAGAATAGAAACTACCGTAGGTAGAATTATATTTAACGAAGCCGTTAGAAAAGCTTTGGCTTAAATTACGAGAAAAGTAAAGAAATTGAGG
Organism: Candidatus Gastranaerophilales bacterium; assembly: GCA_944324215.1. Lineage (GTDB taxonomy): Bacteria > Cyanobacteriota > Vampirovibrionia > Gastranaerophilales > Gastranaerophilaceae > CAG-196. The sequence continues at coordinate 6,658 of CALUVP010000120.1, forward strand.
AATATATAAAAATGGAAAATACTTATACACATGCAAAAGCTCACACTCTTGAGTTCATTAATAAACAAATGGACAAAAAGGGCTTGAATAAGTTGCTTGCTCAAATCTATCTTGAATTCGGCGGTGCAAAAACAGCCGAACTTGCTGATACTTTGAAGAATTTGGGTTACAAATACGCAACAAAATCTGGTGTAACTATTTCTATTGCAGACCTTACAGTTCCTGAATCAAAGAAAGAACTTTTAAAAGAGGCTGAAGCAGAAATAGAAAAATCTACAAACAGATATTTAAAGGGTGAAATTACAGAAGTAGAAAGATATACAAAGGTTATTGATACTTGGTCTGAGACTACAGCAAGATTAACAGAACAAGTAGTTGAAAACTTCGACAAATTAAACCCTGTATATATGATGGCATTCTCAGGCGCAAGAGGTAATTTGTCACAGGTATCACAATTGGTTGGTATGAGAGGTTTGATGGCTGACGCACAAGGTCAAATCGTTGACATGCCTATCACTTCAAATTTTAAAGAAGGTTTATCAGTAACTGAATACATCATTTCATCATATGGTGCAAGAAAAGGTCTTGTAGATACAGCTCTTAAAACAGCTGACTCAGGTTACTTAACAAGACGTTTGGTTGATGTAGCTCAAGATGTTATTATAAGAGATACTGATTGCGGTACTGATAAATGTATTAACTTGAAGCCTATATGTGATGGTGACAATGTTATAGTTCCATTGATTGATAGATTGTTAGGAAGAACTGTTGCTCAGGATATCTATGATGAAGATGGCACAACTCTTTTAGTTGCTAAAAATACAACAATGGATAGAAAAGATATTAAGAAAATATCTCACTTAAATCTTCAAGAGTTAAAAGTTCGTTCAGGTTTAACATGTGGCTTAGAGTATGGCGTTTGTCAAAAATGTTATGGTTGGGCCATGACAACTCAAAAACTTGTAGATGTTGGTGAAGCAATTGGTATTATCGCAGCTCAATCAATAGGTGAACCTGGTACACAGTTGACAATGAGAACATTCCACACTGGCGGAGCTGTTGGTGTAAAAGAAGCTACTAAAGAAATTCATGCGACTGAAGCAGGTATTGTTGAAACTAAGCTCAAGACAAGAGAGCTTAGAACTCGTCATGGTGATGTTGTAAGGGTTTCTATATATGAAGCTGATATAGAAGTAAAAGGAGATAAGAAATCTGTTTCATACCATATTCCAGCTGGTGCAACTGTTTTCTTTGAAGATGGAATGAAAGTTGAGAAAAACTTCAAACTTGCTGAATTTAAGCCATCAATGAATGATTCCGGGCGTTTGACAGAAAAAGCTACTAAGGATATTAATGCTGATATGTCAGGTATGGTTCTTTTTGAAGACTTTGTGGCTGACGAAAAGAAAGATAGACAAGGTAATATTTCTAGAACAGCCAATAAAAACGGTATTGTTTGGATAATCGGTGGCGATGTCTATAACTTACCAGGTGGTTCAAAAGTTTTGGTATCAGATGAACAAAAAGTTAAAGCAGGCGATAAGTTGGCTGAAACGATTATGATATCTGAACACGGTGGAGAGGTTCGATATTCAGATGATTTAGTTGTAGAAGAAGTTAAATCAGGAAAGAATAAAATTAATAAAATCGTTCAAGGTAAAGAAATTACAATAGTAATTGCCTCTTTGACTCCAGCAAATGCTTCTTTTGAACAAACTAAGAAAGAACAATTGTGGACTGTTAAGAAAACTGGTGAAAAATATATCGTTAAAGCACCTATTGATACTACCGTGGAAAACGGTATGATTATAGCTGAATTAATTGATGATGAGTGTTCTGTTTCTTCATCAGGTGAGATTAAATATCTGGATGTAGAAGTTGATGAAAATCAAATAGTTACAAAACCTGGTAACATAGTTTTTGTACCAGAGGAAGTTCATCAGATTAATAAAGATTCTTCATTAAAGATGGTTGACAATGGAACATACGTAACTGCAGGTACTGAGGTTATTAAGGATGTATATTGTCATATTGATGGTATTGTCGAATTTAAAGAATTCAATGATGTGGTTCACGAGGTTACAATACGTCCAGGGGAAGTTCACACATTGTCAAGCGTTTCTGAATTAAAAGTAGAGGAAGGTTCTGTTGTTGAAGCTGGAACCACTATTGCAAAAGGAATAAACGCAAAAGAAACTTCAATTGTAACAATAATGGAAATGGATTTTGAAGACTTAGATATTGATGATTTAGATGAAGAAATTGATACAGCATCATTAGAGGAGGAGTCTCTAGAAGACAAGCCTATACAAATTCTGGTTCGTCCTGTACAACCAATGTTTATAGAACAAAGAGATGTTTCAATACAGTTCAATACTACTGATGAATTGATTAATATAGTTCCTGTAACTCAGTTACAATATAAAGATGGTGCAAGAGTTAGGAATCTTGATGGTGCGACTTTAACTAGAACAAGCTTAGTTCTTCAAATGCAAGGTTATTTATCTCATTTAAAAGGTCTAGTGGAATTAGACGAAAAAGGGGAATTAAAGATTGTTGTACTTGAAACCTTAATTGTTAGAAGAGAATTGGAAGGTAATTCAAAATTAAACAGTTCTTTGCAAACAGAACTACTTGTGGAAAATGGTCAGGTGATTGATTTTAAGACTCCAATAGCAAAAACAGAAGTTTTGGCATTAAATGATGGTGTTGCATCTATAAGAGGTGATGTAAGTGAATCGAGAAGATTGTTGTTAAATTCTCAAAATTTCGAAACAATTATTGATACAAAATCTAAACCATCAGTAAAAAAAGGTGATTTTGTAAAATTAGATACAGTAATTGCAGAATCTGGTGAAAAAGCAACAGTATCTGGTAAAATAATTGATGTAACTCCAAAATCTTTAACAATACGAATGGGTAGACCATATTTGATAAGCCCAGGTACAATGTTACAAGTAGAAGAAGGTTCGTTGGTTCTTCGAGGTGATATGTTAGCGACACTTGTTTTTGAAAGAGAAAAAACCGGTGATATTGTTCAAGGTTTGCCTCGTGTAGAAGAACTTTTGGAAGCAAGAAAACCAAAAGATTGTGCTATTTTAGCTGAATCAGATGGTGTTGCTGAAATTGAAATAGAGGATGAAGTCCCTAGATTATTCCTAGTTTCAGAAGGAGGAAGCAGAACGGAAATCAAATTTGCAATTGATGCAAGTATAGTTGTTCAAAATAAACAAAAGATTAAAAAGGGGCAACCTCTAACAAGTGGTCCTTTAAATCCGCATGATGTAATAAGATTATGCGGTCCAGAAGAAGCTCAACAATATCTTGTAGATGAAGTTCAAAGAGTATATCGTTCTCAAGGTGTTGAAATTGCAGATAAACATATAGAAATTATAGTACGTCAAATGACTAAAAAGGTAAGAGTTATAGAAGCTGGAGATACAAACTTATTGCCTGGTGAGTTAATAGAAGTACAAGCTTTTGAGAATGAAAATAAAGCAGTAAAAGAACACGGCGGTCAGGAAGCTACTTGCGAATATATGCTTTTAGGTATAACAAAGGCTTCTTTGAATACAGAAAGCTTTATATCAGCTGCATCATTCCAAGAAACTACCAGAATCTTGACTGAGGCAGCTGTAGAAGGTAAGAAAGATCTATTAAGAGGTTTGAAGGAAAACGTTATTATTGGTCGTTTAATACCTGCAGGTACAGGTTTCCATCACTTAACTTATGCTAGTGAAGAACGTGATAGAGAAGCACAAAAACGTGCTGCTCAGAGAAATCAAGCAAGAAAACCTGCCGCAATTCTAGAAGAAATTGAAGGTATGTTTGGTGCACCAGAATTAACTTCAGATGATAATAGTACCAAATAAATTGTTAAGAGAGGTATAAATAAAGGCCGCTATTATTAAATGGCGGTCTTTTATCATGTTTACTTTACAATATCCTCTGTTTGTAGTAGCTTATATATGTGAAAGTATTGAAAAAGAGGGTAATTAAATGAAAACAACAATTGAAAAACAACCGGAAAATATTGTAAAAGTAGATATAGAAATACCAGCAAAAGATGCTGTAAATTATTATAATAACGCAGCAAAAAGACTTGCTCAATATGTAAATATTCCAGGTTTCAGAAAGGGAAAAGCTCCTAGAAATATAGTAGAACAGAATATTGGTGAAGATAGAATTAAGCACGAAGCATTAGAAAATGCCTTACCGAGAATTTTTTCAGAAGTTATAAAAGACAACAATTTTGATGTTGTAGCTCAACCATATGTTGAATCATATGATTACAAGATTGGTGAAGACTTAAAAATAGTTGCTAAAATAGAATTGAGACCAGAAGTTATATTGGGGCAATATAAAGGATTAAATATTGATATTGAAGGTCATAAAATTCCGGAAGATGCTTTACAAAAATCTATTGATGGTTTATTAGAACAGCACGCATCATCAATTATAATAACTGATAGAAAGACTATAGATACAGATACAATCGTTTTTGATTTTGAAGGTTTTTCAAATGGAGAGAAAATTGAGCATGGTGATGCTAAAAACTTTACATTAGATTTGGCACATTCAAGCTTTATTCCAGGCTTTGCAGAACAACTTGTAGATAGACCGTTAGGTGAAGAGTTCGAAATTAATGTAACTTTTCCAGAAAATTATCATGAAAAGAAATTAGCTGGGCAGCCTGCTGTATTTAAGTGCAAGATAAATGAAATTAAATCAAAAGTTCTTCCAGAATTAACTGATGAATTTGTTCAGAAAATTGGTCCTTTCAAAACTGTTGAAGAGTTGAGGTCTGATATTCAAAAGTATTTGGATAATCAAAAGGCTGATATTGATAGAATTAATACAGAAAAAGCTCTTTTTGAAAAAGTAAGTAGTGATGCAAAAGTTGAAATTCAGCAATCAATGATAGATAGAGAAGCTGATCAATTGCTCGAAGAATATAAACAAAAACTTTCAATGCAAGGTTTTACTTGGGAACAGGCTTTGGAAGCTCAAGGGTACGATGAAATTATGAAAAGTCTTAAGGAAGATGCTGCCGTTAGAGTAAAGAATTCTCTTGTTATTGATAAGATTGCCAAGGAAGAAAAAATAGAAGTTTCACAAGCAGAATTTGGTGCAAAATTATCAGAATTAAGTAAGATGTATCAAATTGATACGAATACTATGATAAAGCAACTTTCTCAAACTCCTGGTGTGTTTAACGCTATTTCACATCAAGCTTTAAATGAAAAAGTTACACAATTCTTAGCTGATAATAATACAGTTAATATAAAGTAAAAAATACCTGATAGAAAAAATAAGAGCTTTTATAAGCTCTTATTTTTTTTTGCAAAAAGTTCCTCAAAAACTTCTAAGTACGTATTTCTAATTATACATTTTTTATAAAATTTTTCAGGTGTAATGTCCAATACTGTTTTATTTTCTTTTATTGCAAAAACAGGTTTATTATGTTTAAGCATTTGTAAAACAGGAATATTCCCTATAGAGTTATATGGAACTACAAGATAATCCAACTCACTAATTTTATATTTACCATAATTGACTGGAACTATTTTAGGGGCGTTACTTAGTCCAATCAATATACAAGGTAAAAATGTTGGAGTGATGTATTCTGCAGAACATCTTGAATCCACAATATCAGTAGAAATTGTTATATCACTAAAAGCAGGCGCATGAGCACACGGAACTTTAAATTCCATCGATATAAAATGTGATATTATAGCTTCTACTCCCCCTACAGGATCTACCCCAATTCCATTAGCATAATCAACTCCTTGTTCTTCTGGGAAATGGCAAACTATTGCTAGTGCTTCAGCCCCTCTATTTAACAAGTTGCTCGCTGCCTTTCTTAGGGTATCCAGATTTTTAACGTTTCCCGTAGATGCGCCGGAGTTATCTATAAAAAATTCTATTCCAACATTTTCATTTGTTATTTCATAATCGCATACATCAATTCCATAAACAGTTTTTACGGCATTTATAGTATTTATATGTACGTTAAAAACATTTTTGGGAATTGATTTATCGAAAATAACTCCAATTTTGTTATTGATAGAAGGTTTTAATTCAATATTACCCTTAAAAAATTCATCAAGTGTATATCCCTCAACATAAAGCATATTATCAGTAATTCCTGAAAAACAGGCAGCATTAACAACGTTTGGATTCACTATAAGCCTGCTCTTTGAAGCAAATTTTCTTGCCCAAAAGCTAGCATCTCCTGCAAAACCTCCTATTGATGCTCCTATTCCTGTAGGTATAATAAATGCTCCTGTAATCATAGTCTTAATTATAATATGGGTATACTATTATTGCAAAATAATCTACAGTATTGTAAAATTATATGTATAATTATAAGGCATAAGAGAGGAAATGGGTTTAACAGATTTTTTTATAAATATATTTGTAATTTTATTTTTACTATTTGTAAACGCTTTTTTTGTAGCTGCAGAATTTTCACTTGTAAAAGTTAGAAAGACTCGATTAGAACAATTATCTAATGAGGGAAATGCAAATGCAAAAAAGGCTTTGAAGTTAGTGAATGATGTAAATAGAATGCTTGCAGCTGCGCAATTGGGTGTAACAATAGCAAGTATTGCGTTAGGTTGGGTTGCAGAATCTACTATCGTCCAAATTATTGAGCCGGTAATAGGATTTGTTGTTTCTTCATACAGTTCTCTCTCGGCTCATATAATAGCCGTACCTATATCTTTTGTTTTAGTTACTTATTTTCACGTACTTTTAGGTGAGCAATTGCCGAAATGTATATCTTTGAGGCATCCTGAAACGTTATCATTGTTAATTGCTCCGCCTATGGATATGTTTATAACTCTTTTAAAACCTTTTGTATTGTTATTAGAAGTTTCCGGTAATAAAATACTAGCAGCTTGTCATGCAAATTCCGAGGACGCTTCTTTAGTACATTCAACTGAGGAATTGGATATGCTTGTTGATGCTAGTTATAATGAGGGAGTTTTAAATGAAACTGAAGCTGAGATGCTCCATAATATGTTTAAATTTTCAGATTTAATGGCTAAGCAAGTTATGATTCCTCGAACAGATATGGTTTGCATTCCGAATGATATCTCTTATGATGAGTTGAATAAGGCTGCAATGGATAATCAGTATACTAGATATCCAGTTTATGAAGATAATATTGATAAAATTTTAGGTTTTATTCATGTAAAAGATTTGTATTCAATGGCGATGACACATGAGAATTATTCTATAAATAAACTTATAAGACCATTAATACTAGTTCCAGAAACCATGACTCTGGATAATTTGATTATAGAGTTTAAAAAACGTCACTGTCAGATAGCAGTTGTAATAGATGAATTCGGTGGAACATCCGGACTCATAACTTTAGAAGATGTGCTTGAAGAAATTATTGGTGATGTTCAGGATGAATTTGATGAAGATACAGAAGCAAATATAAAGGAAATAGGTGAAAACACATATATAGCAAATGCTATGATGCGAATTGATGAATTCGTAGAGTTTTTTAATCTGAAAGAATCTCAGTTTGATGAAGATGATGTTGATACAATTGCAGGTCTTGTCGTAAAGCTATTGGGAAGAATTGCTGAAGTAGAGGATACAGTAACATTCAATGGCTTGACTTTCACAGTAAAAGAAACTGATGGGGCAAGAATTACGAAATTACAGATTTACAGAGAACCTCAAATTGAGCAAGAAGATTCCGAAGAAGCGTAAAGTGTTAAATTTTGTAAAAATTTTTCAGTAATATGAAATTTTGTTCTTACAGTTAACTTTATATAAATATAGTGTGTAATAGTTAGTATTGTAAGGATAATATATGTCATCAGGTATTGCAATAGCTTCATTTATGCCATCCATTGTCTCTAGCGGAATATTCTCTTCAAGAAGAGCTAATTCAGGGGCTGATGCTTTGTCTCAGAGTAATCCGTTTGTAGCTGCAATGAATATGGATATAGCTGGAGGTCAAGTGTTAAATGCTGCCAAAGGAATGTCTGCTATTGCAAAAGAGTCAAAAAGTTCTATAGCTACGGGTTTTACTAGTGCAGAAGAGTCTATAAAGGCTTTAACTAAAGGAGATAAATTATTAAATGGTTTAGGCAAAGTTCTAAATTTTACTTCCAATTATATAAACCCTTTAATTACTGCCACTGGTGCTGTAAAAGTTTTAACTGCTGATGACAAAAAAGAAGCTGCTATTAAGGAAGGTTTAGGACTGGGCACTATGTTTGCATTTGAAGCTGCTGCAAAAAGAATTTTAGGTATGCCTTCTATAAAACAAGTGGATGGAAAACGTATTGCTATAGAAAAAGAAGCTCTGTATAAAAAGAATCCTTTCATTGAAAAACAGGCTGATGCATTAAAAGAATTTTGCAACACCAGATCTTTTTGTAATAAATCATTAAAATTCTTGCCTGGAGTATTAAAAGGTTTAGGTTTTGTTTCTGCATCTATTATGGGTTACAAATTGGGTTCAGAGGTTGCTAACGTAATTGTAGATGAAAGACCATAAACTATTTTATATTTGTAATCTTTCCATTTTCTCTGTATAAAGTTTGAAAAATAGACTGGGAACGTCTGTAATTATTTATTGTTGCTTCCAATGAGGCATTTATTGTCCAATATATAACAGGAATCGAAACAGTAATAGTCAATACTGCTACAATTACATGCTTAATAACAGTATTTATTACTTTAAATCGATGTTTTGTAATAGCTATATCATCTTGTTCTTTTAATATTTTATTAATAAGATTTTTTCTTTCTTTTATTGTTAAACTATCAATAAATTCAACATTCTCAGGCGCTATGTAAATTACATATTTTGAATATTTTATATTTCCGTCAAGTAGATCAAGGCTATCATTATAATTTTTTTGCGTTTGCGTTAACTTACGCTCAGAAATATTTCCCTCTGAAATTTTTTCTATATTTTCATCATTACTAGACCCTTCTGAGCTTTCTGAAAAAGCTGCGTTACTTATTGTTTCTTCGGCTTCCGTATGTTGTTTGTTATCACCGCTTTCTTTTTGCTTATTAAGTTTTGCCTTATACTTTTTTATAAAATTGTCATCAAAATTTTTATCAATGTCCAGATCTTTTGGTGCGGAATTAATTTTTTCATTATCCGGTGTCTCACTTGCTTTGTTTAAAGAAGTATTTTCTTCTTTATTTTCAGGCTCTTCAAAAAGAGTAACATCGTCATTGAGGTCAAAATTTGTGCTTGTACTTTTATTTAATGATATAGCTTCTTGTGACAATTTTTGTTGAAGCTGTTCTATCAATTCTGGAGAGATATCTTCATTAAGAGAAGCTAATTCGTTTATATCAATTGAATCTTTATCATTAAATACGTTTTTATCAGCCATGCATAACTCTCTATTTATTTTTATAGTATGATTATATTATATATGAGATTTTATAATAAGGCAATCAAAAGAGAGTTATGAAATGCAGGTAGACAGAAATAAACTGATAAATACAATTAGAGATTTGCAAAAAGCAAAAATCCTGGTAATAGGTGATATGGCACTTGATGAAATGGTCTACGGAAATACAGAGCGTATTTCTAGGGAGGCGCCTGTTTTGATACTGCAGCATACTCATACAAAATATATTCTAGGTGGTGCTTCTAATGCAGCTCACAATGTTGCTGATATTAATAATGGAAAAGTAAAGGTAATAGGTATAGTTGGTGATGATTACCAAGCTCAGGATTTAAAGAATGCTTTTGAGAAAGCTCTCATCGACTGTTCTTCTCTTGTTGTTGACAAAGAAAGAAAAACCATTACAAAAACGAGAATTTCTGGCTCTTGTTCTCATTCAATAACTCAGCAAATCGTAAGAATTGATAGACAAACTAATTCTCCTTTGTCTCTTGAAACTGAAAATAAACTAATTTCTGAGATAGAAAAGCTTATACCAGAGTGCGATGCTGTAATAATATCCGATTATCATGTTGGGACTTTATCTGAAAATATAATAAGGACTGTGATACACTGCGCGAATAAATGTAAAAAGAAAGTAGTTGTTGATGCTCAGAAGAATTTAGATAAATATTATGGTGTAACGTCTATGACTCCAAACTTGCCGGATACACAAAAGCATGTGGGCTTCAACTTAAAGACAAAAGATGATTTTAAGAAGGCTGGTAGTATTTTGCTGGAACAGTCGGGAGCAGAAGCTATCTTAATCACTTGTGGTTCTGATGGAATGGTAGTAATAGATAATAATTCTCGTTATACGCATATTCCAGTGTTTAATAAAGCGGAAGTTTTTGATGTTACGGGTGCTGGCGATACAGTTACAGCTTTGTATACGTTGGCTCTAGCTTGTGGGGCAGAACCTGTTTTAGCTGCTATTATAGGTAATATTGCAGCTGGTATTGTCATTAAACAATTCGGTTGTGCAACAACATCTATTGATGAAATTATAGATTCTATACCAGAAAGAATAGATTTAGATGAAGGAGAGTCATTGTGAAAAATTTATTTGGTAAATTCAACATTGTAGATATCATCATAATATTAGGTGTAATAATTGCATTGTTTGTTGGCGTAATAACTACAAAACATTTTAGACAAACTGCTGACAAACAAATCGAGGCAACATCACCAATAACCTTTCAGGTATTTCTAAGAGGTGTAACTGTAACAGGAAATGAATTTCCTATAAAATCAAATGGTTCTACTTTTATAACTATAAGGAATGTGCCATATACTGAATTAAAAGTTTTAGACGTAACTTCTAGTGAGCGACAGACAGCGATTCCAAGTTCAAAGGTTAAGGAACAATATATTCTAATAAAGGATCCTGCTCAACCTGCAATATATGATGCTATTATAACAATTACTGATGTTGCTAAGATAACAAAAGATGGTGCTGTTGTTGGTGGGAATAAAATAAAAATGGGATTACCGGTTACTTTAGAAGGAAACAACTATAAGTTTAACGGAACAATATCTGATGTTCGTGTAACAACAAAATCAGGCGTTAATGATTCCAGTGCAAATAATTTAGTTGGTTAATAATATCGGGGTGGAAAATGTTGCTAAATAACCTTCTATTTGTTTTGCAAAATTTATTAAAGCCAATATATGACAAAAGTTTTTTTCTAAAAACGATAGACTGGTTTATAGGTCTAAATATTTTTTTAGTAATATTTATGTCTGCTATAGCACAGTCAGATTTTATCGGTTATTTTGCAATATTTGCAATTCTTTTGACAGCAATAAAACTGGTTACGAAACCCGGTGAAAAGTTTGAATTAACTCTTTCAGATAAATTTATATTATTATATTTTATTTTTGTCATAATAAGTGTTGCAGGTTCGAGTTTATTTTATCTGAGTTTGAAAGGCTTTTTTAAGACCTTAACTTACCTGGGATTTTATGTATCACTTATTCATTATTTTAAGGATAACAAAGATAAGATAAAGTATATTTTCATTGCATATGCTCTTTGTCTTTCATATGAAATTACAGTGGCTTTTTTGCAAAATTTTTCATCAGTAGGAGAAATTTCAGGTTGGCAAGATACTTCAAGATTAAATCCGGAAGAAGTTATGACACGCGTATACGGTACGTTAAAACCCTATAATCCTAACTTGTTTGGAGGTTATTTACTTGCATTATTACCCTCTTTTATCGCTTTACCTAAAAAATTAAGAATTTGGTCAATAATAGGAGCTGTCGGTACAATAATTGCTATTGTGATGACTGCTTGCAGAGGCTCTTATATAGGATTATTTTTTGAATTAATTATTTTAGTGCTTGTTACGTATAAGAAGTTAAAACCAGCTTATAAAAAAGCCTTTTTAACATTTTCTGCAATTCTTTTTTCTGTAGCAACATTTATTGTGTTTTCGTTATCTGCTTTACGCTCTAGAATATTTTCTATTTTTGCTATGCGTGGAGATAGTTCTAATTCTTTTAGATTTAATGTCTATCATTCTTGTATTGATATGTTCAAAGATAATTGGTTATTGGGAATTGGGGTTGGAAACCAAAACTTTAGAGAAATTTACGGTTTATATATGAAAACCGGATTTGATGCATTGAGTGCTTATAATATTTATCTTGAAATTGCAGTCGAAAGTGGTATTTTTGCATTAATTTCATTTGTATGCTTCTTGGCCGTATTAATCAAAAATGCTATGAAAAACTTGAATTCAGTATATGTTTTAGCTGCCACTATTTCTATAATAGGAATACTAATTCACGGGATTGTTGATACTGTATTTTTCAGACCACAAATACAATTTGCTTTTTGGACAATGGTCGGAATTATAAGAGTCATTTGCTATACAGCTTAATCAATTGCATTTTTCATGAACTATTCTTTTTCTTTCAATTTTGCAATTTATATAGAATTTTGTTGTTCCTTTTTTATTGCATTAATTATTTTATTGTATAATTTTTTAGATTTTTCTTCAATTTTGTATGACGGTGTTATTCCTAGTTTTTGGAGTATCCATTTTATAAAAGCTCGTTTTTCTTCTTTCTTTAAAGTTTTAACCATTATTGTATATAATTCCGAACGTAACTCACTATTTGATGTTAATCCAGCTGTTTCTCTACCTGTAATATTTAAAAACAATTTTTCAGCCTTTCCACCAACAAGGTATGCTCTTGCTTCATCTTTTAGGGTAGATTTTAATTCTGACGAAACTATAAGATTTTGTTTATTCTTTCCTTTTTCTAAAATTTTACTACCATATAATATACATTGAATAAATTCTTTTAAACTCTTAGTCGATTCAAATCCAGTATGTTCCATTATGTTTTTATGATATTTGTTTAAGCCAAAAACCTCTTTTTGATTAGTAAGGAATGACATCTTTTGCTGGAATTCAAGACTTTTCATATTCAGTATTTCACCGTATTTTTTTTGTAATCTTTCTTGCAAATTTTTAATAGGTTTGTATTTTAAAAAAGTTTTAAATAATTTACTATAAGCCGAAAATGCATCAAATAATGCGTGCTCCGATTCGTGAGCAGCTACATTTACAAGATTGCTACCTTGTAAATCGTTTAGTCTTAAATTTAAAAGTGTCTTATCATTACCTCCTAAAGATGGGATTACTATTGATCCATTTGAATCATAAAAACACTTCGCATTATCTTCTGAAAGCATTAATTTTTCTTTAAGAGCTTTTATTGTTGCATTTCTATCTGTTACTAATTCAATTTTTTGAGCTTTTTTGCCCAGTGTGGAATTGAATATTTCTTGAAACTCTGTTTGTGAGATTTTATTTTTACTTTTCAAAATTTCAGCAGTTTTTAATCCAATTTCTTCACTTTTACGAAGAATTGTTTTTTTTGTCATTATTCCTGTTGTTTTAAAAATAAAATTCCCTAAATTTACCATTCTTAATCCCCTATATATTAATAAAGTTTATTTTTATTACAAATTTGCTTTTTATGTTAAAATATGTAAAGAATAGGGGGATAAATGCAAAATAATAGGGTTAAATTTTTACGTGATGAACTGAATAAATTAGGTTATTACTATTATGTTTTAGACAATCCTCTTGTCAGTGATTATGAATACGACAAGCTTTACTCTGAGTTGAGAGAATTAGAAGAAAAAAATCCCGAATTGATAACACCTGATAGTCCGACCCAAAGAGTGGGCGGAATAAATAGCGGATTTTACGAAATTAAACATAAATATCGTTTATATAGTCTTGATAATACTTATAATTATGAAGAATTAAGAAAGTGGTATGAGCGTATAGAAAAAGAGTGTGGAAATAATATCAAGCTTGTATGCGAGTTAAAAATAGATGGATTGGCTGTTGCTTTAGCTTATAAAGATGGTATTTTTGTTAAAGGAGCTACGAGAGGAAATGGTATTGTCGGTGAAGAAATTACTCAAAATTTAAAAACAATAAAAGCAATTCCTTTAAAGCTTTTTGAAAATGCTGATGTTGAGGTAAGAGGGGAAATTTATATGCCAAAGACTTCTTTTGAAAAGCTTAATGATGAAAATTTAACAAAAGGAGAAAAGTTGTTTGCGAATCCAAGAAATGCTGCTGCTGGCTCTCTGAGACAATTAGATAGTACAATAACAGCCAAACGTGATTTATCAATGTTTACATATACTGCAATAATTGAGAGAGCACAAGAAATACCGACTACACACTGGGAAAGTTTGCAATATATTAAGAAATTAGGTTTTAAAACTAATCCAAATATACGATTGGTTGATAATATCGACGGCGCTATAGACTTTTGTAAAGAATGGGAAACTAAACGTTTTGATTTAGATTACGCGACGGATGGTGTTGTAATAAAGGTTGATTCAATAGCGTGCCAAAAAGAACTTGGATTCACTGCAAGAGCTCCAAAATGGGCAACTGCATTTAAATTTCCTCCGGAAGAAATTTCAACAAAGCTTCTTGATATTGAAATTGGTGTAGGTAAGACGGGTGCAATCACTCCGGTTGCAATTTTAGAGCCAGTTCTGTTAGCAGGAAGTACTGTGTCTAGGGCAAGTTTACATAATTTTGATGAAATTAAAAGGCTTGATATAAGAATTGGAGATAGGGTCTTAATTAAAAAAGCTGCAGAAATAATTCCAAAAGTTATTAAAGTAGTAGAGACTCCAGAACATGAAAAATTACCGCATTACACTCTGCCTACAAAATGTCCAGAATGTGATTCCAATTTAGAATTCCGTGAAGGGGAAGTTAATTTGTACTGTACGAATGAGAAGTGCCCTTCCGTAATAAAGGCAAAATTGGAGTACTGGGTTTCAAAAGAGGCTATGGATATAGATTTTATTGGTCCATCTGCTATTGAGCAGTTGTATTCTTTAGGTTTAGTAGAATCTCCATTAGATTTTTACAAATTAAAAATGGAGGATTTACTAAAATTAGATTTAGTCAAAGAAAAATCAGCTCAAAATATGTATAATTCCATTCAGGAAAGCAAAAAAAGACCTTTTTCACGCTTTGTAACTGCACTTTCTATAAGACATGTAGGAAAAGAAACTGCTGATATTATAGTTAGTGAATATCCTTCTTTAAAGCTTTTGTCTTCAGCCAGTGTCGAGGATTTATCTAAAATTGACGGAATTGGAGATAAGATTGCTAGAAGTGTTTATGAATATTTTCAAAATAGCGAAAATCAGAAGATGCTTAGACAATTTGAGAATTTGGGTTTAATTTTTGAAAACAATGTAACACAAAAGACAAAAGAATTAGATGGTAAAACATTTGTTCTTACCGGAACATTATCTAGTATGACGAGAGATGAGGCTGGAGATAGGATAAAGCAAAGAGGTGGTAGGTTATCTTCATCAGTTTCTAAAAAGACCTCTTATTTAGTTGTTGGTGATAATCCAGGGTCAAAATTAGACAAAGCTCAAAATTTAGGTGTTATAATATTAAATGAAGAGGATTTCCTTCGAATGATAAATGAAGTTTAATGATTATCAAAGAATTATTTTAAATATAATGAGGTATGAATGAAAAAGAATTTAAATGTTATACAAATTAAGGGAATAAGAGGTCTTGTGATATTTGGTTTAGTTTTGTGCTGTCTAACCGCTGGATTTATAGTCTTCCCAGGCTGGGTTGCTATGCATATATGGAATGCTTTAGCAAGTTTTTCAAGTGTTATACCAAGTATAGGTATTATTCAAGGTGTTTTACTCTGGGGAATTATTATTGCTTCATACTTTACATTTAAAAAAGATAGAATTGTAGTTTGTGTAAAATCGCCAAAAGGGTTAAATGAAGAGGAACTAAAAGCAGTTTTTGCAGATTTAAAAAAGCAAAATGCTGAAGAAAAGTTTATTAACGCTATGATGAAAGCTAGAGAAGCAGAATTAAAAATTCAAGAAACTGATAAAAATTCTATAGAGTGTGAGAATAAAATGAATGATGAAATAAATTCTCACCAAAATTAATTAAAAAAATACCGAGATTCAATCTCGGTATTTTTTTAATTATATCATTCCTATTCTTCTTCAGAAGCTTCATCTTCTTGAGTTTCGTCTTGGAAATCTTCCTCATCAATTTCTTGTTGATTCATTTCTTCTTCTATTTCTTCTTGAATTTCATCAGAATCTACCGGACGATCTTCCTCTTCAGAAGTATTTTCATCGTAATTGTAATTTTCTGCTCTTGAAGCTTCTTCACTCTCCATTTGAGAAATACTCTTTATGTCGATCTTCCAACCGGTTAACCTATGAGCAAGTCTTACATTCTGACCTTCTCTACCGATAGCAAGAGATAGTTGATCATCAGGTACTACAACTAGAGCATCTTTGGTTTCTTCGTCATCTGTCATGATATCAACAGATACAACTCTTGCAGGAGAGATTGCATTAACTATATATTCAACAGGATCAGGAGACCATCTTACGATATCAATTTTTTCGTTCTTTAATTCTCCTACAATAGTTTGAATTCTTGAACCTCTAGGTCCGATACAAGCTCCTACTGAATCTACTTCAGGATCATTTGACCAAACTGCAATCTTTGTTCTAAATCCGGCTTCTCTTGCAATTGACTTAATTTCAACTATTCCATCCTCTATTTCCGGAACTTCAAGTTCGAATAATTCTCTAACAATTTCAGGATGTGCATGAGATACGATTACTTGTGGTAATCTGTTTGTTTCTTTTACATTTAGAACAAATACTCTGATTCTATTACCAGGTTTGTAGTATTCTCTTGGTATTTGCTCTTTTTGAGGCATTATAGCATCTGTTTTTCCAATATTTACTATAACGTTTCTGTTTTCAACTCTCTGTATAATACCGGTGGTTAAAGTCCCTTTCTTTTCAAGGAATTCATTTAAAATATTATTTCTTTCAGCATCTCTAATTCTTTGTGTAATAACTTGTTTTGCAGATTGAGCTGCAATACGTCCGAATTGTTCCGGTGTAACTTCTATTTTAACTTCGTCATCAACTTCAACTTCGTCATCAATTTCTTTAGCGTCTTCCAATGAAATTTGTGTATCAGAATCTTCGACATTCTCTACAACAGTTTTTGTGCTGAATACACCAATTTCACCTGTTTGCTCATCTAATATTGCTTCAATGTTTGCAGCTTCTTTAACGTGCATGTGCTTTTTGTAAGCTGCCACCATAGCATCACACAATGATGCTATCAATACTTCTTTTGATATTCCACGTTCTCTTTCCAGCTCTTCACAAGCTTCAAATAATGCTGTTCCAATTTTAATCATTATTCTTCTCCTTTTTATTAATCTATGTATAATTTCGCAGATTGAATGTTTGACTTTGGTACTTGTATTTCTTTACCATCTTCAAATCTAAGAAATTTTAGTCCCAAATTATCATCCCAGTCCAAAATTTCTCCTTTAAAGATTTTTTCAGTCTCGCCATCAAAAGGTGTTTTAAGTTTTAAACTAATTCTACGACCTTTAAAAATTAAAAATTCTTTATCAGACTTGAACTTTCTCTCTAAACCAGGGGATGAAACTTCTAAATAGTATTTTACAGGTATTAATTCATCAAGAAAATCATTTAAACTTCTTGTAACATTTTCACAATCATCAAGTGTTATGTCTTTTTCGTAAGAATAAAGATATATTCTTAAAAACCACTTATGATTTTCTTTTATAAATTCAATTTCTATAGGAATAAGGTTAAATCTCATTGCAGTATTTTCAATGAGAGGCGTTATCTTTTCTAAGATTTCGTATCTGTTAATTTCCTGCTTCATAAGACTCCTTCCTGTAATGATATTTAGGTCAGTACCTAATAAAAAAAGAACGGAATTTATTGACCGTTCTTTTTTAAGAAACTATTCACTCCTTAAGTATAACAAATTTTAAAGTATTTGTAAATCATTTTATTAAGGTTTATGAAGTCTTTTAATTATTATTTGAGCAATTTTTCCCAGTCCCATCATAATAGGGCTTGCAAGAGGAATAGGCGTCATAAATCCAATCGCACTTGCAATATATGGTAAATCCTCAACACTTGTCGCTTTTATAATCTCTTTGGTTACGCTCTTACTTATTCCGTAAGCTCTTTTTAGTTTACCATGATTATGTTGTTTAGAGTAATTATTGGCATTATTGAAGCCTGTAGAATATGCCTTTTTAAATCTTTTAGAAGTATTTGCTATATTTTTGTTCGTATTTTGTATAATGGGTAAAATCTTCATATATATATTTTTGCACAAAAATATTTATGATAAAATATTAATCAAGAGTGAAGTAAGATATGAGGATTTAATAATATGACACAACAAACAAGGGAGCCTATTTCAGCAAAAGAATCTATAAGACAAACAAGAATACAAAAATTAGCAGAACTTGCAGATAAAGGAATCAATCCGTATCCATATTCATTTGACAAGGATGCCAATGCAATAGATTTACAGAATAAATATAAGGATCTTTCAGCAGGTGAAGAAACTGAGGATTTTTATTCTGTTGCAGGAAGGGTTATGGCTATAAGAAATTCAGGTATGTTCATAGACTTAATGGATGCTACAGGAAAGATTCAGATATTTTCTCATAAAGAAAATATGGATCCAGAAATGGTTAAAAACTTAAAATTAGTTGATATCGGTGATATTTTAGGTTTTTATGGCTCAATAAGAAGAACTCCACGTGGAGAACTATCAATAAAAGCTAAAAGTTTTAAAATGCTTTCAAAATCTCTTTTACCTCTTCCTAATAAACAAATTAGTGAAGAAAAGTTGGAACAATTGAAAATGTATCATACAATGTCTGACACAGAAACTAAATATCGTCAAAGATACGTAGACTTAATCGTAAATGAAAAGACACGAGATACATTTAGAAAAAGAAGTCTTATAATTCAAAAAGTTAGAGAATATCTAACAAAACAGGGATTTTTAGAAGTAGAAACGCCAATGCTTCATACTCAAGCATCTGGCGCAAATGCAAGACCTTTTATAACACACCATAACGCTTTGAATATGGATTTGACATTAAGAATTGCTCCAGAACTTCACTTGAAAAGACTTATGGTTGGTGGTTTAAGTGAAAAGATTTTTGAGCTTTCAAGATGTTTCAGAAACGAAGGTATTGATACGCGTCACAACCCAGAATTTACAATGATAGAGTTATATCAGTCATATCTGGATTATAATGAAATGATGGTTTTAACAGAAAATCTTGTAGCTTATGTAGCTCAGGAAGTTTTGGGTACAACTAAAATCAAGTATGGTGAAAATGAGATAGATTTAACACCACCTTGGGATAGAAAGACTATGCTAGGTGCGATAAAGGAGTATACAGGTGTTGACTTTGGTGAGTTTTTTACAGCTAAAGAAGCATTTGATAAAGCTAAATCAATGCATATAGAGGTTGATGAAGAAATGAACTGGGGACAGATAGTAGAAGCTGTTTTTGAGGCTAAAGTAGAACCGACTTTAATACAGCCGGTTCACATAATTGACTACCCAAGAGAAATATCTCCGTTAGCAAAGGTTCACCGTGATAACGACAGGTTAACAGAACGTTTTGAAACAAGGGTTAACGGTTGGGAAATCGCAAATGCGTTTTCTGAATTAACAGATCCTATAGATCAAAGACATAGATTCGAAGCTCAGGCATTAGCTAAAGCAAATGGTGATGAAGAAGCAATGTCGATTGATGAAGATTATATTAATGCTCTGGAATATGGTTTAGCTCCTACTGGCGGTATGGGAATGGGCATTGATAGATTGGTTATGTTGCTAACTAATTCTCCGACAATAAGGGATGTAATAGCGTTCCCAACATTAAAGAAGGTAGAAAATTAAAATTTATATGGGGCGGAGCTTTTTAAAGCTCCGCCCCTCTAAAAATAATAATTATGAAAGAACTTGATTTTATAGAAATAATAAAAAAACAAATCGGTGGAGATTATATAGGAAGTGATTGTGCTTATTTAAAAGAGCTTGGGATTGTTGTTTCTCAAGATAATTTAGTAGAAGACATTCATTTTAAAAGAGCGTGGTGTAATCCTGAGCAACTAGGATATAAAGCAATTGCTGTAAATATAAGTGATATATTAGCTGCTGGTGCTAAGCCTGCTTATATAACTGTTGCTTTATCGTTACCGAGTGATATCTCAGATGTTTTCATTAATAATTTTTATATAGGTGCAAAAAAAGCTTTATATGGTGCAAAAATCGTTGGAGGAGATATTACTGGATCAAAAGATAAGATTTTTGTTTCTATTACTGCTATAGGTACTGTTAAGGATAGAAAAATTGCTTCAAGATGTAATGCAAAACCTGGTTACAAAATAATTACTCGTGGTGAATACGGAATAAGTTCAAAAGGCTTAGAGGAATTAATGAATAATGGTTCTAATTTTGAATTAATTAGAGCACATTTGGAACCGAAATTAGACATTGAATTTTCGGAGTATATATCTACTCATATTGATACTGACTATGCAATGATGGACACTTCAGACGGCTTAGCAGATGCTTTATTTAAGATTGCGAAAGAAAGCTCAGTTTCAATTAATGCAAAATATATTTATGGCATGTTTGGTTCAGAAGATTACAAACTGGTAGCAGCTGTTCCTGAAGAATTTATGATGGATTTAGATAATTGCACTTTGGTAGGTGAAGTTGTAGAAAAACAAGATTATGTATTAAAAATTAAAGACAAAGAATACAAAAATTATGATGAATTAAAACTATATAACCATTTTGGAGGAGATGATGAATAAATTTTCTGTAATTATACCTGCTGGAGGAACTTCTTCCAGATATGGCAGTCAAAATAAATTGTTAGAAAAGATTAAAGATAAAACAGTTATTGAAGAAACGGTCTCAAAGTTCGTCGATTTTGAGGAGATTACTGAAATTATTATACCTGCCAATGCTTCAATTAAGAGTGAATTACACGAATTATTAAATAATCCTAAAATAATAATTATTGATGGTGGTAGTTCAAGACAAAAATCCGTTTATAATGCTTTACAAGTTGTAAAAAATGATTATGTCCTAATACATGATGGTGCACGTCCATTGATAAGAAAAGATACAATAGAATATGTATTAAAGGCTGTTGTAGATAAGGAAGCTGTGTCTGTTATGACAAAAACTACGGATACAATTAAAGAAGTTGATTCAGAAGGTAGAATTATAAGAACTATAGACAGATCAAAACTTTATAACACTCAAACTCCACAAGCTTTCAGGACATCTATTATAAAAGAAGCACATGAAAAATTAAAAGATGGGAATTTTACGGATGACTCTTCTATGCTAGAATATTTGAATATTCCAGTTTATATAGTGAATGGAAGCTATACAAATATAAAAATAACAATAAAAAGTGATTTAGATTTTGCTAAACTTTATATTTAATCAAAAGACTTAGAAAAAAATATTAATGTTTTTTTAGTTATAATAGCCTTGTATTACTCAATATTATTGATTTTAATCCGTAAAATTTCTGATTACCGGTTCAATAGATAAGAATTGAATAAACTTTTATAGTGTTATCACAAGGTGGTGTCACTATGAAAAAAATTTTATCAATAACTTTAATATTTATATACATATCTATTTCACACCCAGCACTAGCTGCTATTTCAACACAGGCAAGCACTATTTCTAAAATAGAAAATAGTATATATGGATTTGATTATACAAAAGATTCAACAAAAAAACGTGTTGAGCGTTTAGAAAAAACTATATATGGCAAAGTTAATACAGGTGACATTAATAAGCGATTAACAAAGCTTTCTGGCGATATTTCTGCAGACGTAATAGGACTGGAAATTCCACCAGTTGAAGATACTTTTGCGGAGCAGGAAGAAGTTGCTTCTGCTGATAGTTCAGTTAATTATCCGATTGTGGATGAAATAGAAAAGAAATTGTTTAATGAAACATACAAAAATAGAGATTTTCATACTAGGATTGTTACTATTGAAAAGAAGCTTTTTGGTAAAGTCTATGATATAGATGATTATGCTACAAGAATGGATAGAATAAAAGCAGAAATTATGCCGGAAACAGTAGATTATACAGATAGATTTGCACACGAATACAGGGATAATAGAGATAATGACATGCTCACCTCTGATGATTTATCAGGCAGTTCATTAAGCAGATTCAGTATGCCATTTGGTCAAAGAAATTATACAAGACCATATGCAAATTATGGTGATGAATTTACTGGTGCAGCTTCCTCAACACAAAACTATAATACTAATTTGAATGATGAATTAGCACAATTAGAATATGAGACTTTTGGTACAGAATTTTCTAATGAAGATACAACAAGCAGGATTAAACGCTTAAATAGTGTAAATCAAGCAAAGAAATCTTCACAACGATATGATTCAAATAAATTTACCCAAAGAATGTCAACTGCAATGGAAATAGGAGCAATGATTTTAATGATTCTTGCTATGGTTTTGTAATGTACCAATATATTTGTAAATTTTGTATAGGTATATTGTATAATTATTATATACGATATATAATAAGATATATAGGAAACAATTCCTAGGGATATGATATCTTATGAATAATGGATTTATAGCAACTTATGTAAAACATATTGCTGCTGGATTTTGCAGTAGTTTTGTTGTGTTGTTTTGCATAAGTTGCTTTTCTTTAACTTTAATTGTTCTTGAAAAATGTGAGGTGCTGAAATGAGCCTTTCTATAAATACAAATCTATCAAGTAAAATTGTGCAGAGCTCATTAAAAACCTCTACAAATGCTCTTAATCGGGCAATAGAGCGCATGACAACGGGTTTTAAAATAAACAGTGCAAAGGATAATGCAGCAGGTTATTCAATAAATACAAACATGACAACCAAAATAGGAGCATATAAGGTAGCAGAGGATAACGCTTCTATGGGTTTGAATTTGTTGCTGACAGCCTCTGACAGCTTAAGTTTAATAAGCTCACATTTATCAAGAATAAGAGATTTAACAGAGCAGGCTTCTAATGGAACTTATGGATATGATTCAATGCGCACAATCCAATCGGAAGTAGATGCAAGAATGTCAGAAATAAGTAGAATAATCTCTACAACTGAATATAACGGTATAAAGCTGTTTGAAGGTGAAAGTTCCGGCTCAACTGGGTCAACAGGTGATTTTATAGAAGAAGTAACCCCGCTTACAGAAGAAGAGGCGATAAATCAAGGCTACACAGTAATCAAGACTGCAGATGAATTGCAGGCAATGAAAGATAACTTGAGCGGTAAATATATCCTGATGAATGATATCGACCTTTCAGGTTATAATTGGGAGGCAGTGGGTGTAGATGATGTGAATCCTTTTACCGGCGAATTGAATGGTAACGGGTATGTTATAAGTAACCTGAAAATAAATAAACCGATAGAGGATTATCAAGGTTTGTTTGGTGCGGTTATGGGTGGAACACTAAAGAATATCGCCTTAGAAAATGTTGATGTGACCGGGGTGGGATATGTTGGTGCTCTTGCGGGCGCGATACAAGGCGATATAACCAACAGCTATTCAACAGGTAGTGTGACAGGTGATACTGCTGTCGGCGGTCTTGTGGGGGTTATAGAAGGTGGTAATATAACCAACAGCTATTCTACAAGTAGTGTGACAGGGGTTGGGTTTGTCGGCGGTCTTGTGGGGGTTATAGAAGGTGGTAATATAACCAACAGCTATTCTACAGGTAGTGTGACAGGTGATGCTGTTGTCGGCGGTCTTGCGGGGGGTATATTACAAGGTGATATAACCAACAGCTATTCTATGGGTAGTGTGTCTGGAGATGTTAGTGTCGGTGGTCTTGTGGGTCATATTGATACAGGTAGCATAAATGACAGCTATTCTGCAGGTAGTGTGGTCGGTAAAACTAATGTCGGAGGGTTTGTAGGTCAGAATACTAACAGCACCTTTGTCTCTTGTTATTACGATGCCCCAAAAAGCGGTCAGGCAATAGGAGTAGGTGATGGTGGTGGTACAGGAGTAAGTGGTGTAACAACATCCGAACTCAACGATTTGATATCAGCAGGTACGCTCCCGAGTTTTACAAAATCCAACGGCGTATCAGATATAACGCTACAGGTAGGTATAGATTCTTCAGAGAGTTCAAAATTAACATTTAATACGGGGTTAGAGTTTACTCTTAATATATTTTTAACCTCGCAAGCAGGCGCAAGAGCTGCAATAGAAGCCATAGATAATGTATTATCTCAGATAAACAGTAAACAGACGGAATTAGGTTCCGCACAAAACAGGTTAGAAAGTGTATTGGAGTCGATATCAGTCCAGTATGAGAATTTGGTATCATCTCGTTCAACCTTGCGTGACGCTGATATATCGAAAGAGTCGAGTGATTATATAAGATACCAGATATTACAGCAAGCGAGTGCAACACTTCTTGAAACAGCAAACCAGAGTCCAAGTATAGCACAACACTTGCTATAAGTTATGTGAAATTATTTATTTCCTTCCTGTATTTGTGTTTATTATATCTGATACCCAAGGTATATAACTATATAATCCCATGCCAGCAGTTATAGCTAAATATAAAATAATTGTCGTAGTAAATACTTGGATGATAGAAAGTCCGTAAAACAAAGGAATTGGCATATTTACGAAATAAGGAATTGCATTAATTACAGGAATTCTATATAAAATTACGTAAATAAGTTCTGCAAAAGTTGCGATTAAAAAATATAAAATTGAAAGAAAAATTGATTGCAATATATGATATAGAAGAAATGGTGTAACATGCTTCTTTAAAATAGCAGCAATAATTAACCATACAAACCCAGCACCACTAGCTGTCAAGTATGATGCGGCTGATATTATTCTTTCTATTGGGTATATTTTTCTAGAAGGCTGCAATGATATCGTCCTTTCTGTATTCATCAATAAAATCATCTAAAACCTGGATGAATACTAATTTATACTCATCATTTTCAGGACGCATATTTACTGCGGCTCTATATGAATATATCGAACGTTCTACTTCATTATTCATATAATAAACGTTCGCTATTAGAACATATATACTCGGATCCAGTTTATTAATTTTCAAAGCTTCTTTATATTGAGCTTCTGCTTCATTATATTTTTTCAAATTGGAATA
Source organism: Candidatus Gastranaerophilales bacterium (assembly GCA_944324215.1). GTDB lineage: Bacteria > Cyanobacteriota > Vampirovibrionia > Gastranaerophilales > Gastranaerophilaceae > CAG-196. The sequence continues at coordinate 31,724 of CALUVP010000120.1, forward strand.
TAAATTACCTGTTAGAATATAAGCATTTGCTTCTTTTGGATTAATTTCTATTGCCTTTTTATACAATTCTACGGCGTCTTCATACTCTTTGAAATCTGATTTTGCAATAGCGTAGCAAATATATGCCTTATAGTTGTCTCCAGGTAGTGCAATTGCTTTTTCAAAATAATCGTAACACTTTTCTTTGTCCTTATTTACAGCTAATGTATTTGCAATACAAAGTGCTACTGTTTTATTATCCGGAGCGAGCGCAAAAACTTTATAATAATATTCTAAGGCCTTATTATAATCAAATAATTTGAAACAAACATTTCCAAGATCAACAAGTGCAGTAAGATTTTCAGGTTCAAGAGATAATGCTTTTTCATAATAGGCTCTAGCTTCAACAAAATCCTCAAAATCATGATATAAAAGAGCAATTGCATTATATACTTCAGGATCTTGAGAGTTAAAATCAAGAGTTCTATTATAAAAATGCAATGCCTTTGGAAAATTTTTTAACTCTGCATATGTATTTGCTAAATTGTAATATACAAGGTAGTTACTTGGATTTACTAACATAGCTTGATTAAAGTATTTTAAAGCTTTTTTGTAATCTTTTGAATAGAACCAAATACTACCCAAGTTCAAAAGTGTCTGCAAGTCCTTTGGATCAATTTCCAACAAACTTTCATAAACAGAAATAACTTTTTCATACTGATTATCCATCGCGTAATACTTGGCTAATTCATGATAATGTTCTGTATTATTAGGTTCTAATGCCATTTTTAAAACAGTTTTCTCAATGGCTTTATTTAATTCTTTTTTATCCATAAAACTTATCTCTCAATGTTATCATATTCTGAATATTCTTTAGATTCCTCCAACCAATCTTTCTCAGGAATGCTGAAAGCGTGATTCCAGAATTTTTCTATAGCATACGTCTCTCTTTCATTTTGATGGAGTATGTGAACAACAACATCTCCATAATCTATTAAGTTCCATCTGTTTTTGATATCATTCTCTCGACCGATTGGTAATTTTGAAAAAGTTTGCTTTATTTTGTCTGTTAGATTTTCTGTTAAAGCTTTAACTTGTGTATTAGTCTGCGCTGAACATATAACAAAGTAATCTGCAAAAGATGAAACGCTACTAATGTTCAAAATCGTAATATTAGAAGCTATTTTTTCATCTAGAAACCTAGCTATAACACAAGCAAATTTATAAGACGTTATTTCGTTATTCATTCTAACTCCAACATATTTATTCTTCTCTCGTGTCTTCCGCCTTCAAAGTCTGTAATAAGCCATTCATCAACGATGTCTAATGCCAGTCCAGAACCGATTACTCTCTCTCCTAAGCACAATATATTTGAATTATTGTGTTTTCTTGTCATTCTTGCAGAATATGTGTCTCCACAAAGGGATGCTCTTATTCCTTTAAACTTATTTGCTGCGATAGACATCCCAATACCTGTACCACATACAAGAATTCCTCTATTATTTGTTAATAAAACTTGTTTTGCAACCTCTTTTGCTATAATAGGATAATCACATGAAGCTTCGCTATGACATCCCATATCCTGAATTTCTATACTTTGTTGTTCCAGATGAGCAATTATTAAATTTTTAAGGCTATATCCACCGTGGTCTGAGCCTATTATAATTTTCATTTTTTATTCCCTCTTTTGTAAAGATTGTAACATTTTTGAAATAATTTATCAATAATGAACATTTTTTTTATTTAATATTTGTATGCTAGGTTTTGTAAGTTCTAATTATCCGAATTTTAAAGCTGCAATATCTGACAAAGATATTGACGATTTTGAGCATGCTAAACAGAAGTTTAGTGATTGTTATCTTATGACAACTCTAGAAACCCTATCACATACAAAAAATGGGCGAAAAATCTTAAAAAAACAAATTGAGTATGACGATAATAATCCGAAGTTAATAAATTGCTATTTCTACAATGATAGTGGTGTTAAAGAAAAGTATACAGTGCCTACAAATGCTGTTGTTAATGGATATGATAAGCTTTACATGCAACAGCCAAATGAAATAATACGAAGCATGGATATTTCAGTTGCCGAATATGAAAAAAAACATAAATCTAAACCTTGGATTTGTCGTGTAACAAGCAAATTTAAAACATATCCATTTGAAAATAATTTGCCATCACATTTTATGAAAATATTTACAGGAATTGAACCTAGAGCAATCGCGGAAACAGATTTTAATATAGACTTAGAAAACTATAGAGAGCAAGTGATGGATTTATTTAAACGTATGAATAAAGAAAAAGAACACAGCTTTGTAATAGGTACAGGGGTAAAGATGCTCGATGGAAGAACCTGGCATGTTTATGTTTTAGAAGATGTAGATTTAGATAGCAATACTATTACCGTAAAAGAAAAACGAGGTAATAAACCAAGGACAATGAGTATCGATTCAGCATTAAGGACATTTAAATTTATAGTTGGATATTTTGATAGTGACTTAGCTAAAACGGAATCTCAACAATAAAAGTAGAACCGTTATTGATTTCACTTACCAGAGATATTTTACCCTCGTGCAATTCAACCAATTCTTTGGTTATTGTTAAGCCTAAGCCTGTTGAACTTTCCTTTTTGGTGTAAGCACTATCAAGCTGCACAAATTTTGCAAAAATTTTACCGTGATATTTTTTGTCAATTCCAATTCCGTTATCATGTATAGCAATCTTGTATGATTCATCGCTTGAACTAACTTTTATATCTATTATGTCGTTTTCCGGAGAATACTTAATTGCATTACTTATCAAATTATATAAAATTTGCTGCATTTTCTGATAATCTGCAAAAACCTCAAAGTCCTCTGGTATATCTTTTTCTAAAATAATATTTTTTTTATTAGCAAGAGGCATTAAAATGTTGCAAGCTTCATTCACAGCCTGCGATATCCAAAATGTGCTCTTTACTATTTTCATAGCTTTAGCTTCTAATTTTGACATATCAAGAATTTCATTTATCATTCCCAGAAGATGCGTTGCAGATACCTTAATATCATTTATATATTCTTCTTGCTTTGGATTTAAGTTTCCATATAATTGAGTACTCAATATATCTGAAAAACCCAATATAGAGTTAAGCGGAGTTCTTAGTTCGTGTGAAACATTAGCTAAAAATTCATTCTTAACTTTATCAGCCTCTAAAATTTTTTCATTTTGCTCTTTTATCGTCTTATAAGCTTTATTTTTTTCTATAATTCCATCTTTAAGAGCTTTTAGCTGGAGTTTAAAAACTTTTGATAGTTCAGAATCTTTTAAAACGTATGATAATATAGAAGACACAACATCTAACGCATTTAAATCTTCTTTCTTATAAAAATTTTTCTCTCTTTTTCCTAAAAGAATTAAGCCAAATATAGTCGATTTTATTGAGATTTTCGCCACAATATATGAGCTTAATGATAAACCAAGAAGATTAGTCAACTTATCATTATTTGTTAGTATGGCTCCATTTTTAGAAAAAACAAATTCTTTCAAATCGTTTGGGAGTTTATAATTCTTCTCGCAGTCTTGTTTCTTATAAACATATTTTAACTGAAGACTGTCTGGATTAGCGAAAAAAACATAACCTTCATCAAAGATAAAAACTTTTTCAAGCTTTCTAAATAAATTAACACCAGTCTTATCTTCATTAATATTTACTTCAAATAATGACGGTAAAAGTTTTAATATTTTTTCAGGTGATAATAAAGCCAAGATTCCTCCTAAAAATTTATTAACCTGCTGAAAGTGAGAAGATATCGTAAATTTCTTGGTCAGAAAGCTCTGTAATGATTTTTTCACCTTCATAAACTGCAAGATCCGCAAGTTCTTTTTTAGATTTTAACATTTCGTCAATTTTTTCCTCAAAAGTTCCTAATGTAATCAAACGGTGCACCATAACATTTTTATCTTGACCAATACGATAAGTTCTGTCTGTAGCCTGTTCTTCTACAGCAGGATTCCACCATAAATCGTAATGTATTACATTCGTAGCACTTGTCAAATTCAAACCCGTACCACCAGCTTTTAGAGAAAGTATCATAATTTTTCTCTCATCATTATTTTGAAAATCATCAATCAAGTTTTCTCTTTGAGGTACTGTTAAGGAACCGTGGAAAAATGATGGTTCAGAAGAACATTCTTCGGAAAGAATTTTTGTTAATAAATCTCCCATTTCTTTGTATTGAGTGAATATTAGAGTTTTTTCGTTATTATCTAATATACTTTGTACAAGAGATACACATTTTTCAGTTTTACCTGAAAGTTCTTTTGACATTTCTCCACTTTTCAAGAAATGGTAAGGGTGATTACAAATTTGCTTCAGGGCGGTAATTAATTTAAAAATATTCCCCCTTCTATTAACGCCTGTAAAACCGCTAATTTTTTCCATCATTTCATTAAGCGTTTTTTCATACAATATGGCTTGTGGTTTTGCTAAGTAGCAATAATCGTTCATGACCATTTTGTCAGGTAGGTCAGAGATTACATGCTTATCGGTTTTTAACCTTCTCAATACAAACGGCGAAATTGATAATTTAAGCTTCGAAGCTCTTGAAGTTTCTTTAAAACGTTCGATAGGTACAGCGTAACTTTTTTGGAATTCTTTTAAAGAGCCTAAATATCCTTTATTTATAAAGTCAAAAATACTCCAAAGCTCGGTTAGTCTGTTTTCCACAGGGGTACCTGTCATAGCAATTTTTATATCTGATTTTAAAGATTTTATTGCAAGGGTCTGAGCAGTGTCAGGGTTCTTAATATTTTGTGCCTCATCAACTATTACCATACCCCAAGTATGTTTTTTCATCTCTTCTACGTCAATTCTCATAATTGCATAAGTTGTGAGAATTACATCATAATTAGTATCAAGTTTTCTATCAATACCGTGATAAGTTGTAGCTTTGAGTGATGGAGCAAATAATTGTAATTCTTTCATCCAGTTACCCATAAGCGTTGTTGGGCAGATTACAAGAACAGGATTTTTAAGTTTCTTTTCTTCTTTGAGTTTTAATATGAGGCTTATAACCTGAATAGTTTTACCTAACCCCATATCATCAGCCATACAGCAGCCAAAACCCTTTGAAACATTCGTCCAAAGCCATTTTAAACCTGTCATTTGGTAAGCTCTAAGTTCTCCCTTGAGATTATCCGGTTGAGATACTTCCACAGGTTTGGCAAAATCTTTAATAACATTCGCATAAGCTTCATCATAATTAAAATCGTAATTTTGTAATTGACCTGACATTGATGCATGAATAAGTTCCAAGCGTGTCATTTTCTTGTGATTTGCATTCTTAATTTGATCTATCAGCTTTTGTCCTTCAGTCTTATCTATTAGGATATATTTGCCATTATATTGAATAAGACCGTTGCTTTCACTTACAAGTTTATTAAATTTATCTAATGATATCTTTTCATCTCCTAGTGATATTTCGTAAGAGAATTCTAAGATGTCATCCAGGGATATAGCGCTTGAAGAAACTGTATTAAATATATTCATTAAATCTGCTGAACGTGAAGCCTTTACTTTTGCGTTAATAGAAGCTCTTGGTATTATTATATTTGTAAGCTCTTCCGGCAAAATTACTTCAATTTGAGCTTTCTGTAAATAGTAAGCTGTCTGAGCAATTATTTTATAAACTTCATTTAGACTAAGAGTTAATGATAGTTTATCTTCATCTTCAAATAAAGTTTCCAATTCAGGCATATACCTGACAGCATAATTAAGTTGTTTTTCTATGATTTTACCGATATCTTCCGTATCTAAATCCCAAATTTTATCCTTTTCATACAAATCATCCAAAAGAATACATTCACCAGTTTTTCTATTTTTAATGTGAATTTTGAGTTCGAATTTATCATCATTAATTTTATTGACTTTAAAAAATGGAATTAAATCATATTTGCCGAGATATAGTTCATCAAACCATTGAGCAATATTTTCAGCAACATCTTTCCCTTTTAAAAGGCATCTTTGCTCCAAATCTTTTATCATATAATGACCGGATTTTATGTCTTTAAAACGGTATGCTTTTATTCCTAAAAATTTGTAGATAAGGTAATTTAAGTATTCTCTAACAAACCTTTCAACAAAATTCTTAGGTTTCTCACCTTTTATGAAGATATTTTCAGGAAGGTTTTTCTCTAATTCATTAATAATCTTTGCTGATTCTTTATTAGAAATAATTGGTTCATAAACAATTCTAAAACATCCGCCAGATACGCCTTCTCTTTTGTGAACAGTAGGTATAAAGTACAATTTTTCAATAAGCTTCAGTACAAAATGAGTAAGCTTGTTAAAATAGGCAAAAGTTTGTGTTAGAGAAGAAAAGTCTACAACTTCTCCAAAACCGCCAAAATAATCTAAAACCAAATCAAGAGGCATTATATAGCCAATCTGTCCATTGACCTCTTTAGAAGAAAATCTGAACATTGAACCTTTTGATTTTAAATAGAATTGAAAGTTATTTGTAGGAGTTACAAAAAAGCTTAATTTAGGATTTTCAGCCGTTCCATCGTTTATAAGCAAAAAATCAGTATTTCTTACAGGAGAATTAGGTGACAGAAAAATACCTTCAAATTCATCCTCAACAAGTTGATATATAAGACTAAGAGTGTACCTGAAATCTTTATTTTTAAATCCTTCAGGATTCTCGCTCAAGTTGAAGAAAAATTCATCAACATTGTTTTTTTTGAGTGATAAATCAATATTTAAAGGTAAAGTTTCTGTCATAAATCCTCTCTTAATAAGTATATTTTATAATATTAGCTTATTTAATTAAGCTATCACAGTCCATTTCTTCAGGTTTTTTAATCCCCATAAGTTGAAGAACAGTCGGTGCAACATTGCACAATGCTCCATCTTCTTTCAGTTCAACCTTTTCAGGAGCATTGATTATTACTAATGGCACTTCGTTTGTAGTATGAGCTGTTTGAGGTTTTCCTGTTTTTTCATCAACCATTACTTCAGCATTACCGTGATCAGCCGTAAGTACCATTGTAACATTGCTTTCTTTACATTTTTGCGCAATTTTACCGACACACTCATCAACAACATGACAAGCCTTTGTCGCAGCATCAAGTACGCCAGTATGACCTACCATATCAGGGTTAGCAAAGTTTACCAGTATAAATCCGTAATCTTTATTGTCAATTGCTTTTAATACATTCTCACAAACCTGTGGAGCACTCATCTCCGGCTGCATATCATAAGTTGCAACTTTTGGAGATGGAACTAGAACTCTTGTTTCGTGAGGTTGCGGCTCATCAATTCCACCATTAAAGAAGAATGTAACGTGTGCATATTTTTCTGTTTCTGCGGTTCTAAACTGCTTAATTCCGTTTGCTTCCAATACATCTCCAAGAATATTCTTCAAATGTGTTTTAGGGAAGGCAACAGGGAAATTGAATGATTCATCATAGCTTGTCATTGTACAGTAATAAATATTATTTAGAACCTTTTTACGATTGAAACCGTCAAAATCTTTAAAGTTAATAGCCTTAGTAATTTCTCTAGCTCTATCAGGTCTGTAGTTAAAGAATATTATAGAATCATTGTCATGAATTCTTGATTCTTCACCTCCTACAACCATAGGAAGTACAAATTCGTCAGTAACTCCATTTTCATAAGATTTTTTTACACCTTCGATAGCTGAAGAAGCATGATCACCTTCTCCAAATAGCAAGCAATTATAACCTTTTTCGACTCTATCCCATCTGTTATCTCTATCCATTATGTAATATCTACCTATAACAGAAGCTACAGGTGGCAGGTTATATTTCTTTAATTCATCTTCAACAACTTGTAAATATTCGCAAGCACTTGCCGGAGGTGTATCACGTCCATCTAGGAATGCGTGTACATAAACTTTTGTCAAACCTTCATCAGCAGCAAGCTTTATTAAAGCAAGTACATGGTCTAACGAAGAGTGAACTCCACCTGTTGAAACCAAACCATATATGTGAAGTGATGAATTATTTTTTTTAGCATGTTCAATAGCTTCTAAGAATTTTTCATTCTTAAAGAAAGAACCATCTTTGATAGCTTTATTAATTTTTGATAAATCCTGATAAACAATTCTTCCCGCGCCCAAATTAAGGTGACCCACTTCACTATTACCCATTTGTCCATGCGGTAGTCCAACAAACTCTCCATCTGCATGAATCATAGTTGAAGGGTAATCCTTTATAAGTTCTTGAACATGTTCTGGATGTGCAAGTTTAGTAGCATCATATTTTTCAGAACCGGTAGAAATTCCCCATCCGTCCATAATACATAATAAAACTCTGTTAGTCATATTATAATCTCCTCAAATAGTCTTATTTAACCCTTCAAGTTTAAGACAAACAGTGGGAAATATCAAGAGCGGTTTTATAGCTCTTTAGCTCATAAAAGTTTGAAAGTTAAAAGTTTTAAAGTATTACTAATTTCTCCTTAGCACCCACCCTCCCCCTCCCTCACAAGGGAGGGGCATAACTTATTTGAGGAGTTTCTTGGTTGATAAGATTCAGAAATAAACTAATGAAGACAGCAAAATTTTTGTTATATTAACTTTTGTAAAGAAAAATTTGCAAGCTAAAATTCAGTCAGTATAATGGTTTTAGGTCGTTAGCTGAAATTTGGTAAAAATTTTATAGCGAGAATATAGCAATTTTTATTTCTTTCAGTTTTTTAGATATATAAGACCAAAGATGTAAAGATTTATGGGATTAAAAAAAGCGTAAGTTGTAAAATATAGGAGTAATTAGTTATGTCAGACGAATTATCAATTCAAGCGGTAAATCAACAAGCTTATCAACCACAAAAAACATCCACTGTTCCATATGCATTAGGCGGTGCAGCTATAGGTGCTGTAGGAGCAGGTATTGGAACTTCAATGGTAAAAAAAGGTGCTACAAAAACATTAGATGAATTAGTTGAAGAAGCTAATAAAAATGACAAGTTTGAGTACGCAAGCGAAATCAAGAGCAAAAAAGCTGCGTTAAACGATGCAGAAAACAAATTAGCAGAAGCAAGCAAAGCTGTTTATGAAGGAAACGAAAAAGAAGCATTAGAGACAGCTATTAAGAAAAGAGACGAAGAACTTGCTAGGTTAACAGAAACAAAATCAGGTTCTAAAAAATTTAAAGTAAAAGATTGGGATGATTTAAAATTTGACAGAAGTAAAGATTTGCCAGCATTCAATGAAAGAATAGGTAAATCATTTACCACTGATAAGGGTGCTAATGTTTGGGAAGATGAAGTAAAGGCAGAATATAGAAGACTACAAGGTGAGTACAATGCTGCTGTAAGTAAATTTGAATCTTCTACAAGCGGTAAAGAATTTCAAAAATTAACTGATGCAAAGAACAAAATCAAACAATTTTTAGACGATGAATATAACACAAATAAAGGTGTAAAACCTAAAAAATTAGGAAAAATGTATACTGTAGAAGAAGGCTGGGGTAGTCATACTGCAGAATACAAGAGAGCTAAGAATGTTGTAAAATCATTATTACCTGATTTGAAAAAAGAGTCTCAACTTACAGATTCTCAAGTAGCAAGTTTTGCGGAAGTATTAGAAAAAGGAGAAAAGGCACCATCTGGATATCGTACAAGAACAATATATGAAGTTGTTGATGGAAAGAGAAAACCCGTAAAATACGCTTATAGCAAAGAAATGTTTAATGAGTTTAAGGATGCAGAAAATGCAAAATTTGTAGATCAAAGAAAAGAATTAATTGATTCTCTTTTAGACAAGGCTAAGGCCAATATAGAATTAAGAAACAGACAGGCAAATTTTGAAAGAGAATTTATAGATTCAATTCCTGATTCAATGGCAGAAAAAACTGGTTTATATAATACTGTCGGTTCAAGAAAAGAAGTAAAAATTGCTGATATTATAAATGAAGCAGTTAATGGTAAAGGTGAAAAGGGAAAACCTAGATTTTATAAAGCTGATTTAGCAACTGTAAATAAAGCTATTGAAAAGAATGGCGGAGCAAGTACAGCTTTACCTAAAGGCTTGAAGGGACACTATACTGCACCTGCAGGAACAACGTTAGATCTTCAAACATTGCGTGATATGATTACTTCAAGAAAAGAAATCTTAGAGTCATATAACACAGAAGCTAAGACTTTAGCAGACGATATTAAAAATTGCTTAAAAGATCACAATGTAGTCAGAGATTTGGAAGATAAGATTGCAGAAATGAAAAATTCTGACGAAGGTATTGCAAAAGCAAAAGAAGCTTTGATAAAACAGTTCCCATTCTTGGCTGATGATGTTGAAAAGGCTGGTTTAACAGAAGCTCAGGCAATGGAAAAAGAAAGCTACAAGAGATTAGCACAAATTGTTGAAGACAAACAAGCTGCTTATGACAAGATAGTTGCAGAAAAAGGCAAAGTAAATGAAACTGCTAAAAAGACTGCACAAGAAGCTGTAGAAAAAGCTAAATCTGAACTTGATAATCTCGTAAATTCTATTAACAGTAAAGTTAAAGGTATGTCAGGTGGTGCTAAAACTCTTTGGATTGCAGGTATAGCAGCAGCTGGAGCTCTTATTGGAGCAGGTATCGCTAACAATAAAAACAAAAAAGCAGAAGCTCAAGCAAGAGATATTATCGCTTAATTGATGATTAATAACTAACGAAACTTATTTTACAAACTGAAATAAAATATCCGATTGAAATTCAGTCGGATATTTTTTTATGATATTATAAAACAAGTAATACTGATGGGAGAGAGTTATGACAAAATTAAAAAGTTTTGTGTTTAAATACCAGGAATTATTTACAATTCTTGGGTTATGTATATTATTTTATTTCTTATTTTTTCATAACATATGGGCTTATGCGTTGATGGATGTAGATGAAACAAGATATGTTTCTATGGCAGAGGATATGTTCAGATCAAAAAATTTCCTGACGCTTTATCTAAATCATCAGTATTTCTTCGAAAAACCTCCATTATATTTTTGGGGTGAATGTTTATCATTTGCAGTTTTTGGGAAAATTAACGAATTTACAGCCCGATTTCCGGTTGCTTTGTATGGAACACTTTCTTGCTTTTTAACTTATTTTATGGGAAGAAAACTAGTGTCCAGAACTTATGGAGTTGTAGCAGCTTTAATTCAAGCAACATCTATGGAATTTTTAATCCTTGCAAAATACGCAATACTTGATATTGTTGTATCGACTTGCGTATGGTTTTCACTTTGTTTTGGAATGTATACTAATTTTTGCCAAGATAAAAATAAAAAATACTTCTGGTGGTTATTTTATTTCTTTTCAGGTTTAGCTGTCATGTCTAAAGGTATTCCCGGATTTGTTGTACCTTTTGGGTCTATGTTCTTTATTTCGATTTTTTCTAAGAAATTTAAAGAAATCTTTAAACCGCAGTATTTTATTGTCGGTATGGTAATATTTTTACTAATAACGCTACCTTGGCATATTGCTATGTTAGAAATGCATGAACCTCTATTTTTTAATGAATATATTATGAAACACCATATAGAAAGATTTTTAGGAGGTAATGATTTAGGTAGGGAACAGCCTTTCTATTTCTATTTAATTACACTTCTCTGGGGATTTTTCCCTTGGATTCTCTCTACAATTGTTGTATTAATAAGAAAAATTCAAAAGAGAGATTTTAAGTTTAAGAACCTAACAGTTCCACAGCAGTTTATGGTTTATAACGGAATAATTGCTTTGTTCACTCTTTTATTCTTTTCTTCATCAGATACAAAGCTTATTACATATATTTTGCCAATTTATGGCTCTCTAGGTTGTCTTGGAGGATATATTTGGACAAATTACATAGAAAGAGGTGAATATAGTAGGTTTATTAATAAGACAGTATACGTTATAGGCGGAATTTTTATTATCTCATCAATTATTGCATTGTTTACACACTTTTTCTTACCTGCGCAGCTTAACGCAGATATTTCGGCCGCTAAACCTTTGTGCATAATACTACTGTTTGTAACAGGTGTAGTTTCTATAATTTTTGCAAAAAAAGAAAAATACGGCAGGGTATTTTTTGCATATGTATTCTTAATGCTTATGTTATCTGCGTTTGGAACAAAAATATTTTATGAAATAGATTATAAGTTTGGCCAAAATGATTTAGTAAGATTTGCAAAATATGCTGACAAAACTAATAAATCTATAACTACATATAAATTTTCACATAAATATTCGCTCAATTATTATGGTGATGATGGTAGAAAAGTCTTTTATGGTTTAAATTATACAAAAGACGATTTAAAAAAAGCTTTAGAAAAAGATGATAATTTAGTAATTATAAAAAAGAAGCAAGCTGATGATATAAGAAAGCTCAACTATAAAATTATTGATAGTGGAAGAAGATATATTTTAATTGAAGGGCAAAAATAAATATTTTACATTGCTTAATATGTTTATGTGATAGATTAAGACTATGGCGAAATTTATACCTTTACATATACACTCGGAGTTTTCACTCCTTGATGGAACAATAAGAATTGGTGATTTAGTGAACTATGCTAAGGGAAATGATCTTCCTGCAATAGCTGTGACTGATCACGGGGTTATGTATTCAGCTATTGAATTTTATGAAAAAGCAAAAGAAGCTGGTATAAATCCTTTGATCGGATGTGAATTTTATGTTCACGATGGCGATATTACGGTTCATGATGCTGCAAATAATCCTTTATATCACTTAATTTTAATATGTAAGGATTCTACTGGATACAAAAATCTTATAAAACTAGTTTCTATAGCTTGGTGTGAAGGCTTCTATTATAAGCCTAGAATAAATTTTGAATTATTAAAAGAACATCATGAAGGTCTGATATGTGCCTCAGCATGTTTAGGTGGGGAAGTTCTTCAAAATCTGCTTAAAGGTGATTATATAAAAGCAAAGGAAACCGCTCAAAGATATAAAGAATTGTTTGGTGATGATTATTATATTGAATTGCAGGATCATAATTTAGAAGAGCAAAAAAGGACTAACCCTGATTTGATAAAAATTGCGCGCGAATTAGACATAAAAATGATAATCACAAACGATTCTCACTACCTAAGACGTGAGGATGCAGATGCACAAGACACTTTACTTTGTTTGCAAACAAATGCAGATAAGGATGATCCAAATAGATTTCATTTTCCTAACAACGAATTTTACATAAAATCAAAAGATGAAATGCGTCAGGCATTTTCTTGGATGGACGATTCAACATTTGAGGAGTGCGTAAGAAATACTGAAGATGTAGCTGCTAAATGCCATATAGAAATAGAATTAGGTAATGCACCACTACCTCATTATGATGTTCCTGAAGGATATACAAATGAGAGTTACTTAGAACATATAGTATATGAAGGCATAAAAACAAGATACGGTGAAGTAACACCTGAGATGAAAAAACGTGTTGACTATGAGCTTGGTGTTATAAATAAAATGGGTTTTGCGGCATATTTCCTTATAACTTGGGATTTTATACATTATGCAAAAACTCATAATATTCCAGTAGGCCCTGGACGTGGATCAGCAGCAGGAAGTGTTGTTGCTTATGCTCTTCAAATAACTGATTTGGATCCAATAAAGCACCATTTATTGTTTGAAAGATTCTTGAACGAAGAACGTTTTACAATGCCTGATATTGATATCGACTTTTGTATTGAAAAACGCCGTCAAGTAATTGATTATGTAACTCAAAAATATGGTGAAGACAGGGTTTGTCAGATTATTACATTTTCGACTTATGCTCCAAAAGCCGCTTTTAAAGGAGTTGCTAGAATTCTTAAGGTTCCTTTTGCCGAAAGCAACAGGTTAACTGGTTTAATAGAGCCAGCAATAGAACTCGCGACAGCTACTAATCCTAAAGCAAAATGGATTAGAGATGCAATACAAGTTGAAGGGTCAGAACTTAGAAAGCTTTATGATGAGGATTATCAGATAGTTAATCCTGAAACGGGTAAAACAATAAGTTTTAAAAAATTGATAGACATGTCTATTGCTATAGAAGGGTTAAAGTGTGGTACAGGTACTCATGCTGCAGGGGTTATAATATCTCACGCTCCGCTGGATACAATTATACCAGTTCAGCCGTCAAAAGATGGTATTGTGCAGACAGGGTATCCGCCACATGAAGTAACAGAAGTTCTATCTCTATTAAAAATGGACTTTTTGGGCTTAAGAAACCTTACAATGATATACAAAACCGTTGATATGGTAAAAAAGTATCGCGGAGTTGATATAAACATAAATAACATTCCACTGGATGATAAAGATACATACAAAATGCTTGTTAGAGGTGAAACTGTCGGGGTATTTCAGCTTGAATCTCAAGGTATGATAAATCTTGTAAAAAGGCTTAAGCCAGACGTTTTTGAAGATTTAGGCGCATTGGTTGCATTATTTAGACCGGGGCCTTTAGGTTCCGGAATGGTTGATGAGTTTGTTGCAAGAAAGCACGGATTAAAGCAAGTTACATACGCACATCCTCTATTAGAACCCATACTTAAGGATACATACGGAACTATCGTATATCAAGAGCAGATTATGCAAGTATTCCAGACTCTTGCGGATTATACTTTAGGAGAAGCCGATATTGTTCGAAGAATGATGGGTAAGAAAAAAGTTGAAGAGATGCAAAAACAAAAAGGAAAATTTATCGAACTTGCTTCAACTCATCATGATATGAAAAATGAAGACGCTGCTACACTATTTGAACAAATAGAAGCATTTGCTTCATACTGCTTTAACAGGTCTCATTCAGCTGCATACGCATTTGTTGCATATCAGACAGCTTATTTAAAATGTCATTATCCTGTGGAATATTTATCCGCATTACTTTCGAGTGTTTCAGATAATAAGGACCAAACTCAACTTTACATAGAAGAGGCTCAAAAATACGGAATAAAGGTTTTACCACCGGACATAAACCATTCTTACCTAGAATATACACCAGATGGTGAGAATATAAGATTTGGTCTTGCAGCAATAAAACAAGTCGGCGAACCGGTTGTTGAAGCAATTATTAAAGAACGTGAAGAAAATGGCGAATTTAAGAGTATATTTGATTTTTGTAAGCGCGTAGATGCTAAATTTGTGAATAAAAAGTCTCTTGAAGGACTTATAAAAGCCGGTGCATTTGCTAATATTGAAAAAAGCAGAAAACAGCTTTTTGACAATATTGAGCATATTCTTGATGTAACTTCAAAAGAAGCAAAAGACAGAGCTATGGGACAGGTAAGCTTATTTGCAGCTATGGGTGCTGAAGAAGATTTCTCTAATGCGCAATATCAGTTAGTAGGAAGTGATACTGAATATACAGATAAAGAGATTCAGCAGTTAGAAAAAGAATTCCTTGGCTTTTATGTAACATCACATCCTTTGTTTTCTCTAAGAGATAAAATGCAATTTTTAATGACACACAGAATAAGTGAATTAAAAGATGTAAAAGAAGAGGATGAAGTTACTATTTGTGGTCTTGTAACAGCTACAAGACAGATTCCAACAAAAAAAGATCCTACAAAATTCTTAAGATTTGTAACGCTAGAAGATTTAACTGGAAAAGTTGATTGTGTATGTTTCCATAAAAAACTCTTAGAATTTGGGGATTTATTGCAACAAGATAATAAAGTTGTTATAACAGGAAAGGTTCAACATAGAGGCGAAGATCAAATTAGCGTTCTTATTGATAATGTAAAGTCAGTAGAAAATTCCAATATAGTTACATTAAGCTTAAAAAAAGAAATAAAGTATGAAGAATTATGCGGTATAAAAAACATTCTAGCTAAACATCATGGTGATGATCCAGTAATGATAAAATTATTACCTGTGGATGGCTATAGTGCTAAAATTTTGACATCACCTACATTCTGGGTGAATTCTACAAATGACCTAATAAATCATATGAATCAATTTTTCCCAAATGAGGTGGATATTTCTATTCGTTCATTAGATCAACCTTTAGAAGTTTAAAGCAATAAAAAAGCGGCTGTTATATAGCCGCTTTCTATATTTATAATTATTATTAACCAAGTCCGAATTTCGGAGCTGCGTCTTTGATTTCTTCGCTGCAAGCCTGTTCGATAGCTTGAAGTCTTTCTTTTGCGTAAGCAAGTTGTGTTTCTACTGCCTCCTTGTCTAATTCCATATCCGTTTGCTCTGCTTCTAATGGAGCAAGAGCTGCATCTTGTTCCGCTTCTAATTGTGTCTTCGCAGCTTCTAGCCAAATTGAAACGTTGTTTTGGTACTGTGTGCTCATTTGTTGACACATAGACTGAGCTTGTGATTGATTCCATTGTGCCTGTTGCATTGCAGAGCTGAATGCATTAAATTCATCTTGGGTGTAGTTACCATTACCATAACCCTTTAAATTATCCTGATTTGTATTTTGAGGATTGCCATCTTTACCGTATTGTGGCTTTAATGTACCCTGCAGTTGCTCTTGCATCATTCCTTGAATTCTAGATTCAGCGATTGTAATTTCCCTATACTTAGGCTTACCATCAGAATCTGTTCCGTCAGGAACTTTTATAGGATTTTTCAGTAATCCCATCGTTTGTTGTACTACAAAACTTGTAACACCACCGCCAGCAGCATAATTCCAAGGATTAAGTGCTTGATTTTGCATACCCAAGCCCATTGCGTTCTGGAAGAACACGCTTGCTTGGCTCTGCATCATCTGAGCCTGTTTTTCTAATTGCGTCATTTTACTAGAGTACATTTTTTGTACTCTAGAAATATTTTTTTCCATACGGTCAAGACGGTTGCCGTATTTCAGCTGTTTTAACGTCAGTTTATTGACCTGACGTCTCAGCCTCATTTTTTCATGTAGTAATAACAAGAAAGCCATTTTCTATACCGTCTCCGTATTTTTTTATTCTCTTATATATATAAAGTATATTTATTCACTAAAATTTCTTTTAAATTGGAAAAAATTTACAATTCTTTACATAAAAATTGTTACAAAAATTTACAAATTGATATAATATAATAATTTTGATGAAGTATAAAAAATTAACACAAGAACAAATTATTATATCTTTAGATAGGCTGACTAGATTTAAAAATACAAAAGAAAAATATATAAGGGTATTTAGTGATATTATTTTATCAAATTTAATAGAGCCAAAGTATAAAAAAAATGATGTACTAAATTTATCTCCTCAAAATTTGAAAGATTTAGCAGAAGAAATTTTTAATGGTTCACTAGAAATTAAGACGACTGATTTTTCTATTAATAAGACTCTATATGATTATGAGAATTCAATTTTTGTAAATGATGATTATACAAAAATACTTTTGGATAATAGATTGAATTATTTTGAAGCTTTAAATTTTTTAAAAAAAGAAATTCCTGTAAATTTAAAATGGTTACAAAGTTTAAAAAATAATGAAAATAATCTTAAACAAATCAGGGAATCTCATTATCTTAAATATCCAATAGAAAAGGTTATTTTAGTGGAAGGTTTAACTGAGGAGATCTTACTTCCGGCATTTTCCAAGTTTTTAGGCTACGATTTCTACCAAAAAGGAATACAAGTAATAGGTGCAGGTGGAAAAAATCAGGTTGTAAAAATGTATTATAGGCTTATTAATGAATTAAGAATACCGATATTTTTACTTCTTGATAAAGATGCAGAGGAAAATATTAGACAAGTTATGCCTAAATTGAGAAAGATAGATAAAATACATTTGGTATCTTGCGGAGAATTTGAAGACTTACTTCCTAAGTCTCTGATAATAAAGACTTTAAATACTCATTTTGCTAATTTTAATACTGTCTGCAATAAGGATTTAGTTGATGGTGTGCCAGAAGTAGAAAATTTAGAAAATATTTTTAAAACAAAAGGATTACATGAATTTAAGAAAGCAGATTTTGCAAAAATGGTAAGAGATAACATCTCAGAAAGAACTGATGTATCAACGGAAATAGCTGAAATTATAGAAGAAATTTCAGAAAACTATAAAACTCTTGACACTAAAATTTGTTCTTGTTAACATAGAACTTGTGGTTGGTCCACAGCCGAAGTATAAAAGGTTTAGTTAGTATAAAAGGTTTAAAATTAAATATTATATGCGCTTGTAGCTCAGCAGGTAGAGCACTCCCCTTTTAAGGGATAGGTCGCGCGTTCGAATCGCGCCAAGCGCATATTTTTTCGTCTAAGTTAGCGCAGGCATTATTTTCTCTCACCAGCTAGAGAGTCTCCTTTTTAAGGTTAGGACGTGCGTTTTTCAGAATCGCGCCAAGCGCATATTTTTTCGTCTAAGCCAGCGCAAGCATTATTTTATCTCACCAGCTAGAGAGTCCCCTTTTTAAGGTTAGGGCGAACGTTTTTCAGAATCACGCCAAGCGCATATTTTTTGTTTTTTAAAAATATTATCAGCCAAGTGCCTTATTTTGATTTGCGTGATTTTTTTTTATTCTTATCTATGATAAAATATACACAAGGAGTAAGAATATGCCGTTTGAATTTGAAAGACAAAAAATAGAAGATGTTATACTTGTGAAGCCAAAAGTATTTGGTGACAATCGTGGATTTTTTATGGAAACTTATAAAAAATCAGATTTTTATGCTAATGGAATTGATGTTGAATTTAATCAAGATAACCACTCTAAATCTGTAAAAGGGGTTTTAAGAGGACTTCATTATCAAAAGAGTCCTTATGGACAAGCAAAACTCGTTAGATGCGGAAGAGGACGTATCTACGACGTTGCTGTTGATATTAGAAAAGGTTCAAAGACTTTTGGCGAATATGTTAAAGTTGAATTATCAGAAGAAAATAAACATATGCTTTATATTCCGGAAGGCTTTGCACACGGTTTTGTAGTTTTATCAGATGAAGCTGAGCTTTTGTATAAAGCAAGTGGAGAATATGCACCCCAAGCTGATAGTGGCGTCTTGTGGTGTGATAAAGATATTAACATAGATTGGGGTATTGATTTTACACCAATTCTTTCTGAAAAAGATATGAAACAGCCTACATTAAAGGAGATTATATGAAGCTATTAGTAACTGGTGGAGCCGGATTTATCGGAAGTTGCTTTGTAAGACATATTTTAAACAAATATCCTGATTACAAAGTAATTAATATAGATGCGCTAACTTATTGCGGAAATCTTGAAAATTTAAAGGATGTTGAAAATAATCCCAACTACCAATTTGTACACGGAAATATTTGTGATAGAAAGTTAGTAAGGGAGTTGATCCCGCAAGTCGATTGTGTAGTAAATTTTGCAGCAGAATCACATGTTGACAATTCTATTAAGCATCCTGAAATCTTTATAGAAACAAATGTACAAGGAACATTAAATCTTCTCCAAGCCTGTAAAGAAATTGGTATAGAACGCTATTTACAAGTTTCTACGGATGAAGTATACGGGACTCTTGGTAAGACTGGATATTTTTACGAAACAACTCCTCTTGCCCCAAACAGCCCGTATTCGGCAAGCAAAGCAAGTGCAGATATGCTTGTAAGAGCTTATTATGAAACATACAAACTTCCCGTTTTAACGACAAGATGCTCAAATAATTACGGTCCTTATCAATATCCGGAAAAGCTTATTCCATTTTTCATTTCTAAACTTTTAAGAGGTGAGAAAGTCCCTGTATATGGTGACGGATTAAACGTAAGAGATTGGCTATACGTGTATGACCATTGTGCTGCTATCGATACAGTACTTCATAAGGGTAAAATTGGTGAAGTATATAATGTTGGCGGGCACAACGAAAAAACTAATATAGAAATTACGCGTCTGATTCTTGATGCTATGGGGAAAGATGAATCTTCTATAGAATATGTACAGGATAGACTCGGTCATGATAGAAGATATGCAATATCAAATGATAAAATCACTTCTGAACTTGGTTGGAAACCTTCCGTAACATTTGAACAGGGTATTAAAATGACGATAGAATGGTATTTAAACAACCAAGATTGGATTAAGAGTATTGAAGCGAAGAAAGCGGTGGTGTAATGACTGTACTTGTAACTGGGGCAAAGGGAATGCTGGGGCAGGATTTATGTCCAATACTTGAAGATGCAGGGTATGAAGTTGTTGAAACTGACAGAGATGAACTTGATATTACAAATAAAGAAGCTGTAGACAAGTTCGTAACAGAATTAAAGCCTGAGTTGATTATTCATTGTGCAGCGTATACAAATGTTGATAAAGCTGAAGAGGATTTGGAAACAGCACGTCTATTGAATAAAATTGGTGCGGAAAATGTTGCAATTGCTGCCGCAAAAAATGATGCCACAATGGTTTACATTTCTACAGATTATGTGTTTAACGGTACAAAAACAAGTCCTTATGAACCTGAGGATTTGCCTGACCCTATTAATAATTACGGACTTACCAAGTATGAGGGTGAAGAAGCTGTAAGAAAGAATTGTACCAAGTATTATATTGCAAGAACAAGCTGGCTATATGGTCACCATGGTAAAAACTTCGTAGAAACAATGTTATCTTTAAAGGATAAAGAAGAATTGAAAGTCGTAGACGATCAAGTAGGTTGTCCGACTTGGACTGTAGAATTAGCTACAGGTATCTTAAAATTATTGGAAAAACCTTTTGGAACATATCATGTCTGCGGAAGCGGTTCTACAAGCTGGTATGGTTTTGCTAAGGAAATTTTTAAACAATCAGGAATAGTCGTAAACCTTAAACCGTGCACAACAGATGAGTTTCCACGGCCTGCAAAGCGCCCACATTACAGCATAATGGATAATGAAGGTATTTGTAGAGATTGGCGTCTAGCACTTAGAGATTACTTAAATTTGAGGGTCGAAGAATAATGAAAGGAATTGTTTTAGCAGGCGGAAGCGGCACAAGGCTTTATCCAAGTACAATGGTTGTATCTAAGCAGCTATTGCCAGTTTATGATAAGCCGATGATTTACTATCCAATATCGGTTTTGATGTTGGCGGGAATCAGAGATATTTTAATAATTTCAACACCACAAGATTTACCCAATTTTGAAAGGCTTCTTGGAGACGGGTCTCAGTTTGGAGTTAAATTCTCATATAAAGTGCAGCCGAGCCCTGATGGCTTAGCTCAGGCATTCATATTAGGTGAAGAATTTATAGAAAATGATTCTGTAGCTCTTGTATTGGGTGATAACATATTTTATGGTCAAAGTTTTTCAAAAATGCTGCATAATGCCGTACAATCGGCTAAAAACGGTTATGCAACAGTATTTGGTTACCAAGTAAAGGATCCCGAGAGGTTTGGCGTAGTTGAATTTGATTCTAACGGTAAAGCTTTGTCTATAGAAGAAAAGCCATCTAAACCAAAATCAAATTATGCAGTTACGGGCTTATACTTCTACAATAACGACGTTATTAAGTACGCAAAATCTCTTAAACCTTCTGCTAGAGGAGAGTTGGAAATTACAGATCTAAATAGAATTTATTTAGAAAAAGGACTTTTGAACGTAGAACTATTTGGAAGAGGATTTGCATGGCTTGATACAGGAACTCATCGTTCTTTAATGCAGGCCGCACAATATATCCAAACAATAGAAGAGAATCAGGGTATAAAAATTGCTTGCCTTGAAGAAGTTGCTTTTAGAATGGGATTTATGAATAAAGAGGCAATAAAATTGTCTGCGGAAAAATACAAAAAGAACGAGTATTTTTCGTATGTTAGGGAATTAGAATAGATATGAAAAGAAAAATAAGTATTTTAGGCTCAACTGGTTCTATTGGGCGTCAAGCGCTTGAAGTTATTGAAAAATTAAACGATAAATTTGAAATTATAGCGCTAACAGGTGGTAGTAATACTGAATTATTAAATGAACAGATAAAGAAATTTAGTCCAAAATACGCTTATGCAGCTAATTATAAAGATATAACCGGTGCAGAATATGCTACTTTAGAGGAAATCTGTTCTAATAAAGAAAACGATATTATACTTGTTGCAGTATCTGGAAGAATAGGTTTAAAACCGACTATAACAGCCATAAAAAATGGTATCAATATCGCTTTAGCTAACAAAGAAACTTTAGTAATGGCAGGTGATATTGTAATGCCTATGGCTAAAGAATATGGGGTTAAGATTATTCCTGTTGATAGTGAACATTGTGCAATACATCAGTGTATTAAGGATATAGCGCAAGTAGATAAGCTTATAATAACAGCTTCAGGTGGACCGTTTTTACATAAAACTATTGATGAAATGAAAAATGCAACTGTAGACCAGGCTTTAGCACATCCAAGATGGAATATGGGGAAAAAAATTACAGTAGACAGTGCAACCCTTATGAATAAAGGTTTAGAGGTTATTGAAGCGCATCACTTATTTAATATGCCTTACGATAAAATAGAAGTTGTTGTTCATCCACAAAGCATTGTTCATTCTGCTATAGAATATGTAGATGGAAGTGTAATTGCACAACTGGGCTTACCTAGCATGCATATTCCGATTCAGTATGCCATAACTTACCCAGATAGGTTTGAGGGTATTAAATCAAAAAGTTTTAGCTTTTCACAAATAGCAAGATTAGATTTTGAAGAACCTGATTGGGATAAGTTTAAAGCTCTAAAATTAGCTTATGATGCAGGTAAAACCGAGGGGTCAGCAACTGTTTGTCTAAATGCAGCAAATGAAGAGGCTGTGTTTGCGTTTCTAAAAGGGAAAATTAAATTATTTGATATTATAAATACTGTTGAAGCAATGATGGAAAAACATGATGTTGTAAAAAATCCTTCAATTGAAGAAATTTTCTGTATAGATGAAGAGATTAGAGCAAAAAGCAGAGAGTTGTTTTTAAAATTTTAGATAATTCTGCCAAAAGCCGAAAATATAATAAATCTAAGTAAAATAAATTATTTACATTTTATATGCTTTTTAAGTAGTTTTTTCCAACCTATAATATCTCCGCCGTCAGAAGTATTAGAATCCGCAGCAAAATAATTAACAACGCCCATTTCGACGTTTTTAGGCAAGTTATTTGATAATAACCTCGGGTTTGGATAGTTATTTTTGCTTATAACTACCAGAAGTTTATATTTGGGATTTTTATACGTAAATTTTTTCTTTATAAGTTCATTTAGTTTAGAGATATAATCAATATCATTGTTTAAATTGGTATATTCCAATTTTATTACAAAAAGAACTTTCTTATCATTAGTAAAAATACATTCAAGCTTTTCCGCTAAATGTTTGACTCTGGATTTAAGCTCATCAATTGCAAGCGGAACAATAGGTGTTAAAGTTTTGTCATCATTTATAAGCTCATTTTTAGTATACCTTGAATGAAACCCAATCAAATATTTATTATTCTGAATCATTCCCCAAGGTAGTACAGAATAATCATTATTAGAGAAATTACCCAGCTCATTTAATGCGTTAAGAAACGAAGCTCTATCATACTCGTATGACCAAGTGAAAAGAAAATGATTAAAATTATAACCAAAGATATCAACTAAACGTGCGCTTACTTCACAATTAAAGCCCAAACTAATAATTTCATCCCAATAAGAATCAAAATAATTTGCATTATACGGATATATCCGATTATAGATATATCTCCTTGTATATTTTTCTTTTAATAACTTATATTTCTTCTTTAAAAATTTGATAATAATACCCATCCTAACTTAGACCTTTAATCTGGTTGTTGTATAGATTTCAACTTATTAAATCTACTAATTGAGAAAAATCTTCAAACTTACAATCAGCAGTAAGTGATATTCTAAGTCTTGAAGTACCTTCAGGAACTGTAGGTGGACGAATTGCAGGGATATAATACCCTTCTGAGCGAAGCTTTTCTGAAATAGCAAGAGTAGCATCATTACTGCCTATTATTATCGGAATAATTTGAGTGCCAGAAGGAGTCTTGATTCCTTTCCGATCAAGCAATTTATGAACTTCTGAAGTTAGTTCTTGTAATTTTTCCTTTTGAGCAATCACTATGTTTCTTTTTTCAGTTAAAATCCAATTTGACCAAGCAATGTTTAGTGGTGGAATTGAAGTTGAGAATATAAATGATCTGGCTTTGTTTATCAAATAAGAAATGATATCATTTGAAGACACACAAAATGCTCCAAATGAACCTACAGCCTTACCAAAAGTGGCTGTTATTATATCAACATCTTTTCCATATGAAACTCCCGCAAGAGTATCTCCTACGGCACAGAATGCGTGTGCTTCATCTATCATAAGCATACAGTTATACTTCTTTTTTAATTCTACTAGCCTATCTATATCAGCAATGTCTCCATCCATACTAAATACCGATTCTGAGACAATAAGCGCCCGCTTATACTGTCCTCTTTTGGATTCTAAAAGCTTTTCAAGGTTATCATAATCAAAATGTTTATACCTGTAAAAATCGCCTTGAGCAAGCTGCATCCCATCAATTATACTTGCATGGTTTAATTTGTCAGAAAAAATAACATCTCCACGACCAATGAGAGCATATATAACACCTAAATTACATTGATATCCAGTATTAAATATTAATGCTGCTTCTTTATTAAAAATACCAGCAACTGTTCTTTCCAATTCCTTGTATTCTGGTGAACTACCTGTGAGAAGTCGTGCAGAAGCCGTTGATAAAAGACTGTTATTATTTTTCAAAAATTCTTTTCTTAAATCATCTTTAGTACTTAATCCTAAATAATCATTAGAGGCAAAATTAATATACTCTTTGCCATCAATAACTATTTTTCCATCAGATTTAGCTTCTATGTTAGGAATACTCCTTAATTGCCCCTTACTTTTTAACACTTCCAATTCTTGCTTTATCATTTAAAATATCCTTGGCTTTTTCTAGCTGAACATCATCTTTTGAATCTATTAATATATCATAGTCATTACCGATTTCTATGTCAGGTTTAATACCTAATTTATTAATATCTGTACCGTTTGGCGTAAGATATCTGGCAATCGTTATATTAACACCAGTTTTGTTAGGCAATGGTACAACTTTTTGAACCAAACCCTTTCCAAAAGTCTTTTTACCTACCAATGTTGCTCTGTGATAATCTTTTAGTGCTCCTGATAAAATTTCACTGGCACTAGCGCTGGCACCGTTTACCAATACCACAATGGGCTTGTTTATTGGCAACATTTCATCTTGAGCTTTAATAGTTTTTTTATAACCGTCTCTATATATTATATCTACTATAGTACCACTTTTTATAAATATATCTGCTATAAATACCGCATTATCCAAAAGACCACCTGTATTACCACGTAAATCCAGTATTAGAGAATCTGTATTTTTTGTATTTTCTAAGGCTTCTACAAACTCATTCGGTGTAGAACCACTCATAAAACTAATTATTTGTATATATCCGATGTGATTATCTAAAATAGAGCTCTTAACTGTTTTTATCTTAATTTCTTTACGTTTAAGAGTTTTTGTAATTTTTTTATTATCACGCAAAATTGTGAGCTCAACAACACTGTTTTCAGGTCCTCTAACCAATGCTGCAACTTCTGATACATTCATTCCGCTGGTATCCTTGCCATTTACAGCTGTTATAATGTCGCCTTGCTTAAGTTGCGCAAAATCTGCAGGAGTTGCGGGCATTACGTTAAAAATCTCGATTTTTCCTGCATTTGAATAAATATTTACACCTATACCATATATTTTTGATGTAATTGAAGTTGTAAGCTCTTCATAATCTTTTTGAGGCATAAAACGAGTATAAGGCTCATTTAAGCTTGCTATCATAGTATCTATTGCGACTCTAGCATCTTCCTCTGTTTTTATTTTATCTTGGTAATGATACTTCCATCTTAACCAATCTTGATGATTTAAGGTTGGTTCATAATACTCTTTACTTATTATTCTCCAAGTCTTATCAAACAACTTCTGCGGGGAAATTTCTTCACTATTTACTAGCGCCTGATTTGTAAAAAAAGCATTAGTCTTGGTAAAAGTTGACAAAAAAACTTTGTTAAAAATCACCAAAATTAACACGGACAATAAAAATATTAATATTTGCTTTTTCTTCATAACTCAATTTAACATCAAGAATATTTCTTAATCAATATGCTGGTCGCATTGCATAAGGTTTATTATAAAGAATATTTAAATATTAATTATTTTATTGGTTCTTAAAACCAGGAGATGTTAATGGCAAATTTTTGTACCCATTATTAGCAAATACAGTTTTTTTTATGTATTTATTAGTATAATTTCCTTTTTCTAAAAGCTGTTTTAAAATATTTTCTCTAGTAACAAGCGCTGATTCCAAATTATTAGATTCGGGATATTTTTTAAGAATTTCATTCCAAACAACAGCTTCCATAGTCCAAGCATAAGTTTCTTCACTTAATGAATTATATTCATCCTGATGAATAGCTTCATGCGCTAAAAGGGCTGCTAAGGCACCAGGTGGAGCATATTCGTGCTTGGGATTTATGTATATGTACAATTTTCCTCTTTTTTTCCAGCCTATAGCGTCAAATGATGAATATGCTTCGTTAATCTCTGATAAATCTTTAAACATAACTTTTACAGGATATTGTGTTACATTATATCCCAATATAGCCTTTCTCGAGAACTCACCAGATGTATCTTTTAGCATGTCTAGTGCAACATGGAAAATTTGTTCATCTGAAACATCCTTGTATTCGTCAGAAATACTGTTAATGTATTCCTGAGTATATTTAGACGGTAAGCTAACATTAGAAGGTACCGGCTCATAAGACTTTGTATATCCCATAGGTGTTGTCAACCCTAATAAAATCAATGTATATAACAACTTTTTCATACTTACATCCTCTATTAACAATATAATTATATACTTTTTATAACTTAATTGTCAAAAATCTATGTTGCAAATAGGCTATAACGCAGTATAATAGGTATTATGAGGGATTATGAGGCATATTTTACAGAAGATGGGTCTATAGGGCTATATTCATATGCAGAAAAGGACGTATTTCACTCCAAATTCGGTGCACTTACAGAAGCTTGGGAGAAATTCATACTTCCTGCAAATTTGGATGATTTTGAATTCGATAACCTAAAAGTTTTAGACGTTTGTTATGGAATTGGTTACAACACTAAAGCTCTCATGAGTTTTTTAATTAATAAAATAAATTTTAAAAAGAAAAATAATTTTCAAAAAATTCTTTATATCGTTGCGATAGGTCTTAATAAACTATTAAGAAAGAAAACTTTATTATCATCATATATCGAGTCGATAAATAATAATAACAAATATTCGTTTTTAATTGACTGTCTTGATATAAATGAAGAGCTTGTACAACTTTCTCCACTTTTTAGAACTGTCAAAACTCCAGAAGAAATCTTTGATAGATTTGTTCCTAAATTTCTTGATTGTTTTGATACTTACCATACAATCAAAAATTTATTTATTAATCTGTTGTCAAAGTTTTCTCCAAAAAACAGAAAAGAAATAAAAGAACTGTTGGATTTAAAATTTAAAAATATGCACATTGACAAAGAATATAAAATAAATCCCTATGTAAATTATATATTAATAAACAGCTTAGCCGAATATTATGAAAAAGAGTTTCCGTCTAAAAAACTGCTTGAGATGATAAGAGAAAAACAAAATCGAAGATTTTTTGATAGGACCTTGATAAATTATGCCAAATTTAATCATAAATGGAGGTATAATAAGTCATCAAGACTCAGTTTATCAGCCTTCTTACATAATATATATTATGCCACTCTATCGAAGCGTTATAAAAAAATGGATTTTAAGACCGCTCAGAACCTCTTCAACATTAATTTCTTCGTAAATGATGCTCGAAAGACTATTTTGACCCTAAAAAACGAATATGACCTCATACTTCTAGACGCTTTTACTTATACAAAGGCTCCTCAATTATGGACTGTGGAATTTATTGCTGAATTGTATAAGCGAATATCTCCTCATGGCCTATTAATGACATATTCTACATCTGCTCTTGTAAGAAATACACTTTTGGAAAATAAATTTTACGTAGGCAATATTTATAATAAAAAAACAAATAAGATTATAGGAACTATTGCTTCAAAAAACAAAACGAAAATAGAATTTCCGTTAACTCCATATGAAATTGGTCTTTGCAATACAAAGGCTGGGATACCTTATCACGATCCTAACTTATCGTTTGATAAAAAGGATATTATTGACTTGAGAGAATATGAATTTAAACATAGCGACCTTATGAGCTCGTCTAAGTACATGAAAATTAGGAGCATGAAAAATGAACAAGTATGATATTATCATCGCAGGAGGTGGTACTGCCGGTTGTGCCTGCGCTTATACCGCAGCAAAACTTGGTTTAAAAGTCCTATTGATAGAAAAAAATTCGTTTTTAGGCGGTTCGATTACCTCTTCGCTTGTTGTTCCGGCGATGAAAACATCTAAAAATGCCATAAATACTGATTTCTTTAATATTTTATATGATAAATTATCCGAAATTGGTGGTGCAATAACTTACATAGATGGTAATAAGGGATGGTTTAATCCAGAGCTTACAAAAATTGCTCTCGATTCACTTCTTTCAGAGGTCGGTGTAGAAATTATTTTCGAATCATATGTAAAAGAAATAAAAGAAAATTTATTATCATATATCGTAACGATAGAGAATAATAACCGCATTTCTTCTCAGCAAGTTTTATTGCCATGTATCGAAACAAAGTATATAGTAGATGCAACAGGCGATGCAAAAATTTGTCAAAAATTAAATTGCGAATTTTTAGAAAAAAAATCTCAACCAATTAATTTAAGATTTATAATGTCGGGAGTTAATGTTAACAAATTTTCTGAATGGATAATGGATTTAGACAAAGACAGAGATGTTACATCCAGTTGTATTATTGATGGTAAAACATATCTATCTACAGCTTATACTTGGGATAAGAATAAGGATTGGGCGCTTAGACCTGTATTCAGGCAGGGTATAAAGGATGGAATTATTACTGAAGAGGATTCTAACTATTTTCAGATATTTTCAGTTGCCGGAACCTATGATTCTATTGCCTTTAATTGTCCTCGAATAATAAAAAATACCAATAATCCTTATATAGAAGGGCGTGCAAGTATTCTACGACTATCTAAATTCTGTAATATATACCTTCCTGGGTTTGAAAACGCATATATATCATCTATAGCTAATTCACTAGGCTTAAGAGTTACAAACAGAGTCAAAGGTAAGTATATATATACTTCTGACGATCTTAGAAAAGGAAAGAAATTTGAAAATCCTGTTGTAATTTCAAACTATCCTATAGATGTACATTCTGATAAAAAAGATGCTTCTACTTTAGAGAAGGTTTATCAAGAATATCAGCTTCCAATTGAATCTCTTATGGTTAATGATAAGCTTTTTGTAATTGGGCGTTGTCTATCAGCAGATTTTGAAGCACAAGCAGCTTTAAGAATAATACCTTCTTGCTTTTCTATGGGAGAAGGATTGGCTAAATATCTTGCTAATCTATAACTAACCTTCAAAATTATTTGTAATAGTGTGAATATATTCTAAAATTTGAGAAAAATACGCTAAATTAGTGTCACCATTAATAATAATGTCTGCCTCAGCTCTATATGGCTTTACATACTTTTCACCTGCACCAAGAATGTATTCCCAATGTTTTTTAGCATTCTCTAAGTCCTGATTACGCTCAGTATAAGCTCTTGTTAAGAAACGTTCTTTTCGTATGTCCAAATCCGTTTCTACATATACTTTTATGTCGAAAATATCCTTATTATTTCCAAACATAGATGCCATTCCTTCAACTACAACTATCTTATTTGAAGGTACATATTTTGCTTTAGGAACAGATACACCAGTACCGTTTAATAGATACTCCGGAGAATATACATCTTCACCATGAGAAATTTTATCCAAATCATCTTTCAAAACATCTAACTGAAAACTGTTTGGAGAGTCTACATCATATCCATTATCTCTCAGATTATCGAAAGTTCCGTATTCCTTAATTAACTCTGATATGTCATTAAAATAATTGTCAGTAGTTAAAATTGTTACAGGCATATTAAAGCGTTCAATTACATTTTCAATTTCTTTGCAAATGGTTGATTTCCCTGATGCAGATTCTCCTGTAATCCCAATCATAATACGCTTATCCGGATTTTGTATTAGTCTCTTTGAAAATCTTTGAATAAAATCATACCGAACCTCTATAAAAATAGGCTCGGCTGCTTTTTTATCATATGCAAGAACTTGTTTGAACTTTGACTGTAAATAAAATGCCAACAACTCACGACCAGTTTTCTGATTGAAATCAGGTTTTAGTATTTTATCAGATGAGTGTAATTCTTTTTCTATTAAATGAGATATTCTCGTTTTATCTTCTTCAGTCATATATTAATTCCGATATTTTTACATTATACATTTAAGAAATTTATAGGTAAAGTATTTTTTCTTAAGATTCAAATAATTCGCTTATTTTATCAGCAATATCTCTTGGATCAATTTCTTGTGTTATTTTATTTATATCTTGTGCTGTTTGATATAATTTTGCTGCTTCCACCTTATCTCCAACAATAGAAATTGCTCTTGCTAGATTAAAATGAGCTAATGCATAATTAGGATTGCACTCTACAGCTTTCTTAAATAGTTCAATAGCCTTATTTACACGACCCAAATCGTCTAAAAAAATTACACCTAAGTTATTATATGCAATATCATAATTTGCATTATACTTTATTGCCAATTCATAGGACTTAATAGCCTCTTCTGAATCACCTTTACCCCAGTATAAGAAACCCAAATTACAATGAATTTTTGCATTATGTGGTTGTAATTCTAACGCTTGTCTATATACGGCTAGGGCATTATTATAATCCTCTTTATCATAAAAAGCACTACCTAAATTAACGTAAATGTCAATATCATCAGGAGTCAAAACATATGCCGTTTGGTAGGCAGATATTGCCGAATCTGGATCAGACTTGTTTTCCTGATATACAAAACCCATAGTCTGTGCAATAACGCTTGTCCATGATTTATTCGGATTTAATGTTATTGCAGTTTGATAATTAGAAATTGCTAAATCAAAATCTCCTTTTATATAATAAATATTTGCTAAATTAGAGTATAAATCCGGCATGTTTGGTGCCATAGCTATCAATTTATTATAAATTTCTATAGCCTGATTATAATCCCCTTGTTCTTCATAAGCCCTACACAAATGCCTATAAGCTGCAATATTAAAAGAATCTAGCCATATGGCCATTTTATATTCAGTTATAGAGTCCTCAAAGTAACCGGTTGATAAATAGATATCACCTAAAACGCAATATAAAGGTGCAAATCCTGGTGCAATTTCTATCGCATCTTTATATAGTTGTATAGCTTTTGAATAATCTTTTACCTGAATTGCATAAAAACCCCTAATAAATAAAATCAAAAAACGTAAATATGAAATGTTCTTGAGAATATTTTTCTGTGCTGTTCTATCAAAAGGAACAAGTAAGACTGAAATCATTTTTTCGTAAAAAGCTTTTAATTTTGTTCTGTTATTCTTAAAAGATGAGGCTTCATATAATTTTGACAGTAAATAATGTGCACTAGAACTTTTAACTTTTGAACATTGTATAGCAGCTTCACAAGCATCAATAGCATCTGTAAAATGTGCCTTCTTTACAAAAGTTTCTGCCAACATATAATATGCATCATAATAGTTATTTTTCTTTTCCAATGCTATTGTCAAGTAGTTGATAGCTTTATCTAAATCTCCTTTATGATAGAATGCAACACCTATCTTATAATAAATTTCATAAGAATCTATTAGTGATTCCATTGCTAATTGATATTCAGTAATAGCTTCATCTACATACTGACAAGCGCTATATATATCTAAATGCCACTTCATGTATAAATCACCTAATCTAACGTGCAATGAAGGATTAGTAGGATCTTTCTGTAAGTCTAAACGACATCTTTCTATTTGATCATACATTTTGTTCTTAGATTTCTTCTTTTCGTCAATATTTTTTTCTGTTAAATTTTTCATATTTTTATCCTAATTAGAATTGTTATTTGAATATAAATACATATAATATAATAAATTTTGTCTATCTTCTTCTGTCATATTTGAATAACTGATTTTAAACTCATTGTCATACACTGGATCAACATATATAATTGTACCTCTAAATCTTATTATACCATAGTTTTTAGGTAAAATTAATTCACAGTCAAATGAATCATTTAATTTGAATTCATAATCACTGTAAAATTTTAGATATTCAGTGGATATTTCAAAAGTATTAGCCTTAAATATATTTTCATCCTTTAATTTAATACTAAGAACTTCTACGGCATTAACGACTGGAAGCTCTTCATTTGGAGTTAATTTCATAGCATTATAGTCTAACTCTATTGAAAACTCTTCTTCTAAAGGTGAGGATATTACTATTGTATTGAAATCAACAGTTCCCAATTTCGAAAAAACTTTTACTGTTAATTTACATCCAACATCTAAAAATTCTATATATCTCATAAAGTATTTAGGCAATTCTAATACTAATCTGTCCTCATATATACCAGTTATTATACAAGTAATCTCAACTAAATTCTCTCCTTTAATAAACGAAATACTTATCTTCTGTCCAACTTTTAATAATTCCATAATAGCATTATAAACTAAAAGTATTGATTTAAGTAATCATTTAAATAGATTATTTAATCAGGCAGAGAATTTATAAAATCTGGGATTTTTACATTTTCCATTGGAACATCTTTTTGTTTATAAGATTTTTCAGAATAAGAGATCCAATTAAACAAAATAACAGAACTAGGTTTATCAACAATTCCATTTATTATACTCCTGAATTCCTTTGTATATTTAGTAGGTAGTTGAGGTAAGTTTTCTAAATCTTCGGGTAAAATATTATATTTATTGTTCTCTTCTCCTGTAAGCATAATCATTAGCTTATTAAACGAAAAGTCACCGAAAACACCTAGTCCAGATATTATTTCATCTGATAAACGTCCTAGCACAAGAAGTTTTGCATAATCAGTATCCGGATTGTAAGTTCCCTTAATAAACAATGACATTAATGGTCCTTGGGATTGTAAAAATTTAATATCAGCTATTCCATTTTTTAATGCAATATCTCCTCTTAAATACTTAAATAGTCCTGTATCTTTTAATGTTATAGCTTTAGTTATTACGCTTAAAGAAGTTCTTAGCATATTATCTGCAATAACATTCTGCGCATATAAAAGATGTTCAAGCTTACCTAGAGATCCCATTCTGCCATTATGTACAATAAACCTTATATTTCCATTTAAAGATTGCTTAGATGAGAGATTCCCTGATAAACTCGTGTCAAAATCCATTACACCACTTACAGAATCTTTTCTTGTAGATATTAAATTAAATATCGGCGAAGCACTTACTCCTCTTGCTTGTATATTAGAATTAAAATATTCATCTTTTAAATTAAAATCTAATTTTCCAGCAAGTTTTCCGTTAAATGTTTCAGAAAAAATATTTTTTAATGACAATATATTGTTTTTTAAATCGAAATCAGAAGCAAATGCCGTTAAATGAAGAGGTGAATTATAAATACTTGCCAATACCTTCTCTGAATAAATAGTTCCAACTTCTATTCTTACAGGCAATAAATTGAATGATGGACTATCCTTATACATATAAAAAGTATCTGTATTAATAAATTTTGATTTAATATTGATATTTTTTATAAGAAGTTCTTTTGATAAATTAGTCGAAAAAGTTGAATTGATGCCAAAAACTGAATCTCCTAGCTTTATTTGCGGTACATTTAATGTAGCGGTAGATTTATTGAAATCTATGGTTAAATTATTAATCACAAGCTGTAAAAATTGATTTATTATATTTTGCGCAGTAAGTTGTCCAACTATTTCAGGTTTTTTAATGTTACCATTAATGAAAATATCTCCCCTTAATTGTGCAATCGTATCAAAATATGTTATGTTTAGCTGTTGAGGTACAAAAATTCTCAAATTTTTAAAAACAGGATTCTTAATATCTTCAATCAAGCCAGAAATTATTAATTTTTTTTGATTTTTTTGATTTAACCTAAAATCATTTGATATTTTTCCAGCAAAAGGTGATATACTTAAATCTTCTATTTTTAAATCGTTATTTTCTAATTTTGAAGTTAAATTTATAATTGCGGGCTCATCTAAAATTAGTGCTTTTTCCATAAAGATCTGAGCAGCAATATTTTGAACTGTTTTATTACCATTTACAGAAAGTTTTATTGGGTATGTAGCATGATTTTTCTTAATAAACAACAAATCCTTTGAATTAATAAAGCCATTAATGTTAAAATTAAAGGTCAAGTTTTTTGTATTATAATCAAGTACTTCGGCTTTTCCTGTAAGTTTAGAATTAGCCATAAATATATTTGTACTTGGAATAGTTATAGAATCTCTATCAACGTTAAGTTTCAAAACAGGAACTTTTATTAAACTAGTTTTATTTGTATTTATAAGTATGTTATTTATATAAGCAACATTCTCCTTGCTTGTATCAATTTTGAGACTTGCAAATGAAATACTATTTCCATTTTGTACACATTTAAAATTTTCTATTTGTACGTTTTCTCTATGAGAGATATTGCTTAATGTACCGCTAATATTTGCAAAAACTGAAGCTACACCATTTTTTATACCATATGTGATTGGTAATAAGTGTTTTAATTCAACTTTATTCATCAACAAATCAATGTTAATATTTTTGTTTATACTCCCTTTGAGCATTATAGGTGCTTTATTTACGTAACCTATAGCATTTACAATATTAATCGTATTGTTCGAAAAATCAATATCAGAACTAATATTATTTACGTCAAGTCCGTTTGCTTTTACAGAACCATTTGTAATTTTTAAATACCCTGAAGACTTAATTTTATTTATATCACCTTTTAGCGTAAAATCAGCTTTTAAATCACCATCTATATAACTTATCGCATTGTATTTTGAAAAATCTGCTATTAGTCTGATTTTATTATAGATTTCACGTATTTTTATATCATCAGTCTTAACTTTAATATCAATACTTTTCTTTTTCGAATTATTTACTACACCATCAATATAGACTTTTTTGTTGTCTGTTGCATATATATTGGATAATATACCAATTTTTTCACCTAAAAAAGTCAGGTATATAAAGCTTTTAGGAGATTTTTTTTCTGGATCTAAAACAGAAATATTGTCAAGATTAACTAGTCCCGATATTTGTAAATTTCCACTTAAATTGTTATATAACTTTAAATCTGCAATAACATCGGAATAAAAATTTAACTCTTCTAGTTGGCAAAGAAAGTTTTTAATATCAAATTGCACTTTTTTACTAGGAATATCTATATTAGGTAAAATAGATATATCGTAGGAAATATATTTTTTACTATTTATAAAAAATTCTCCTATTGATTTAATTTGAAAATTCTCGTGGTTGGACATTTTTGAAATTTCCAAATTAGAACCATTAAATTTATATACTTTGCCAGAATCAACATCACTATAAAGAATACTGTATCCCTTTAATTTTATATTAGGATGCTCTTTATAATCTTTGGAATTTAATTTTTGTACAATATTGTTTAGACAACTATCTTTTGATGAAATCTTTATTAAAAATTTATCAGCATAAAGTCTTTTAATATCAAAATTATTTTTATTAATAATAGCATTCCAAGGGATAAAAAACTTAATGTTATTTATTTGTCCAAATTTTTGCCCATCCGGATACATAAGGTGAACAGTAGGAGCCTTAACCTTCAATGATGGTCCTAATCTTAAAATCAACTTTTCTATATGTATATTAATTCCAAGGTCTCTACTAACATTAGCTTCTACTAACGGAATGAATCTTGTAATATTTATTGGTATAAAACATATTGAAATGCACATTGCCACAAATATGACAACACCTGCTATAAAATACTTATATTTTTTTGTCATAACAGATAAGTTCTCCACTTTCTTTATTAAAGAAATGCATATCTTTCTCAGAAATTTTTAACTCAATATTATCTTTTATAGGATAATTTAATGGTACTTTTGCGGAGCATTTATTTCCATTCAAACTAAAGTATACAATTTTTTCTCCACCAGTCATTTCAATTATTTCTGGCCTTACATTTATGTTCTTATCACCATTAATCATCTTTTCAGCTCTAATTGCTGCTATAATTTTTCCACTCAACGTATCCGGCGCTTTAAATTTCACACCGTTAATATCAAAACATCCTTCAGAAATATCTATATCAATAAAATTCATTTGACCAATAAATCCTGCAACAAATATATTTTTAGGATTGTTATAAATTTCCTCAGGAGAATCCGCTTGCTGTATTTTTCCCTTATCAAGAACAACAATTCTATCACCCATAGTAAGTGCTTCTGTTTGGTCATGAGTTACATAAATAAAGGTCGTTTGCAATTTTTCATGCAAACGCTTAATTTCAGAACGCATTTGTACTCTTAAATTAGCATC
>CALUVP010000121.1 GCA_944324215.1 Candidatus Gastranaerophilales bacterium
TGCTTAAAGTTCCTACAAATTTTGGGTATTCTTTAGAACATAGATTTGATTTAGACTTAAGAAACCCACTTTAATCAACTTGCTAAACTTATGAAAACTGCAGGAAATCCTGCAGTTTTTTAAATTGGCTTGAGATTTGCATGGTTTTTATTAGAAATTTACATATTTTTGCACTACTCAACATTTTATTACTTCTCGCTTTGCTACGTATTTCAGCAAAAATTACTTCTCGCTTTATTACGTATTTTAACAAAAATTACTTCTCGCTTTGGTACAAAACCACTACATTAAATTTTGGAAAAATGTGAAAATGTGTATACTAAAAGCCAGGAATTTTGTGAAATTGAAGCCCTTAAGTATTCACATTATGTTTTATTACTTCTCGCTTTATTACGTATTTTAACAAAAATTACTTCTCGCTTTGGTACAGGAAGGTGGAGAATTTCCGGCTTGTAACTTTAATGATTTTGACTTTAAAAATGAAAAGATAGATGGAAAAGAAGTTCCTTATTTTATAGAACCTACTTTCTCTGGTAATGAAATTTAGTAATGAACCTTTCTTAGATCGCTCTTTTGAATTTAAATTTGATGATTATTATATTTATCTTTATTAGATTTTAAATATAGTGAAAAAGACATACTTGCTCATTTTTGCAAAAGCTATAATGAATAAGTTTGTTTTCACCAATTTAAAATGTAGCATTTCTTCCATTGCAAACGATAGCAACTGGAGGACGTATGAACAAAAGAAAAAGTTATTATTCCTACAAAACCTGCACCTCATAATCCCAGCTTAATATACCTTTTAAGATTATAAGCTTAACTATGAATTTAACTTCATGATTAATTTTTTTACTATATCTATTAAAGTATTTCGAGATTTTTCTAGTCCGTTTTCTTTAGCGTTTATACATAGATATTTTCCACTAGGAAGTGTTTTTAAGTAGAGGTGTATATTTATAAGCAATACATTATGCAAACATCAGTTTTTGATTATTTTCATCATAAATCCCCGCAGAATCACCATTTTTTGCAGTGATTTCAGTATTTATGTAAATATTATTTTGACTAGTTTTTCTTGATTTATTAAAGAAGTAAAACTCTTTTTATGTAATAAAAAGAAACTTAAATATTAGGATTTTATTAAGAAAATATATTTTCCCTTAGACCATTTTATAGATTTAAATCAAAAATAATATATCGATTAATTGGGAGGGAATTTTATGAAAAAATCATTACTAATTTTTTCTATTTTAGGCGTTTTAACTTTTACTTCTTGTTCTACCAGGACTACTGAAGATCCACCTGTTACAGTTGATGATAATGATAAAACTGAGGATGAAACTCCGGTAACTCCAGTAGAAGATAATTATTTGCCGGAAGATGTATTAGCAAAGTTACAAGCAGAAGAAATTGGCTTTCACGCACCATCTGTTGCCCGAGATATGTATCTTGTTTATAATTCGGCGACAGGGGAATGGCGAGATGAACCACATCTTGTATATTACGACGATTTCTATGTAAGTTATAAAGATGGTGTTTATATTAAAAACTTTGTGGAATTCTTCGATGAAAAGACAACACACACAGAAGAGGATGTTGAAGAAGGACTTGGTGATCGATACGTTTGGTACGTTCAAAAAGGCAAAGACAATCATCCTTATATGACTGAAGGTGAAGTTGATATTACTAACGAAATCGTTTTTGATGAAGTTTTATGCCGATTAGGAACAAATCAACATCTTTATTTTGATGATTTGTTTGCAAATCCTTTTGCAGATGTATCTCGATATAACTTTGAAAAGGACAGTGAAGGAAGATATGTTTGTACATCTCAGGCCATCGCTAATGCTATTGTTAACTCGTTCTACTATTATGAAACAATGTCATTTAGTGCAAGTTCGGTTTATATCACCATTGGTGAAAACGATGAAATAACAATTCATGCAGAAACCGAAAGATCTCGCACAGAAGATAACATGGTAAGTTATGCATATAACTACAAATATACTGGTGATTTTGTAGTTACAACTGCGGAAGATTATGACGTTGAGTCATTTAAATATGAAGAGACAGCAGAAAATAAATTATTAGGTGATAAGTTTAGTGAACTTAGTGCAGCAGAATACTTAAAAGTCGATATTGCTTCTTCGCAAGCTGGCTGGGATGGAATGGAATATGTCCTTGTTAAAAAAGAAGGAGAGATGCCTTATTTATATCCAGTTGGACTTGAATTTGGTTATTATGAAAATGCAAGTGATGATAACATTATTTATAGATTTAATGTTACAGATGGGGTTGCAGTAGCAGGAGATCAATACATTTATCCTCGTCCAGAAGGAAACTATTATTTTGTAGATATTGAAGCAATCAGCGCATCATTTGATTTAATCGCTCATGAAATATTTAATTACGATGAAAAAAATGGATATTATACAGTTGCCGATTCCTCTTTAACTGCTGAAGTAGCAAAAGAACTTGCGCCTAATCCAGAATTCAAATTCGATTTTGAAAGTGTAACGACAAATCGAATTACTTTAATGGAAGATGGAAGCATGCAAGTTTATAATCGCTTTACAGATATGAGCACAGGAACTCCAACAAGATTTGAATATACTATTACCTATTCAATTGGGGATGGAAGCGAAATTACATTTAATACTGATATGTTCAAACTAGCTTAAAAAGTTACTTTAAGTAGTGTTAGCCAATGAGTGTTTGAAATTTATGCTCATTGGCTTTTTATTAGTAAGTGTGTAATTACTTTTCCGTATTATTGTTGGTCTAATTTACTGACACAAATCTTCTTAAAATGGTCCTATCTTTATTTAAAAAGGCTGCAAAAACTATATTTTTTCTAAAAAATTGGTTTTTTATTGCAGAATTTTCATATATACAATTCCTTTATAATAAAAACATTGCAAA
>CALUVP010000122.1 GCA_944324215.1 Candidatus Gastranaerophilales bacterium
TTTATCCGATACAGGGACTTGTTACAAAATATTTATTCAAAAGATACCATTGACAGGAGGAAACCAAAATGGCAAATTATTACAGAATTACAGCATATCACCCCGCAGAAGATTTATCCGTTATCGCAGATAGCAACGGCAAATTCGAAAAGCTATGGGAGTTTTCGGCATATATGGTATCCAAAGGCTTCAAAGTAATAGCCGTAAGCAGAGAAGAAAACTTCCTTGAGGGCGACATGCCTAAAATAGGAATAGATACAGATAAAATAACAATCCAGGCTTATGCAAAAGGCAAGCCGAATGAAAATGGTAGCAAGACAACGGTTGGCGACAAATCGTATCGGATTAAATAATATTTATTAGCCGTCTTGCGAAAACAGGACGGCTAAATAGTGAGGAGTATATATATAAATTTAATTAAAGTGCAATATAAACATAATTTTTAAATGAATCAAATAGATACAGCTTTTTATGACTTGATTTACTATTGATTATTTGTTACAATAAAAAAGCAAGTTAACAAATTTTACGTGATTATTAATGGGGGAAGGCTTTTGTGATATTTTGTTGATATGAAATACATATAAGCAATAATTTATATATTGCAATTCAATTTCAATAGGTTATTTTTGTTTTTAAAATTTAACGCAATCAAAGATGAAAATAAGTTCGTAGAGGTAATTATGTTGTCACAAAAAATTCAAGATTATATAAAAAGAAAAGAACTTTCTAATAAGGCAAAAAAAGAATTTGTAGATTTATTAAGGCAAGTAGATTTTAACAATGAAGCTGAATTGTATGAAATAGTTGCTTATATGTTTGGGACACATCCGGATGTAATAAACGGATTTATCTTAACATTAAATAAAGATGAAGCTTTAAAAATTAAAGAAATAATTGATTATAAGAATCCCAACAAGGCACTTCATGTATATGTTGCTGTTGTTTCTCTTTTTAAAATAGGATGCGAGAATGGTGCAAGAAATTTATTGGAGAGTTTTATTGCTGAAAATGCTTTTGTAAAAAAAATAAATAAACAAGTATTTATCGGCTTGGAAAAAGTTTTTAATTATCAAGGAGCAGAGCCTATATTAACAGAAGAATGTTCAGCATGGAATAAAAGAAATATTAGCGGGTTTAGAAAAATTTGGCTCGAAGCAATAGAGTATTTAAAAAATGATATATTTACCACAAGGGCGCAAAAATGGTTTAAGAACAATAAAATAATATTAACGCAAAAAGAAGCGGAATTATTGCACGTAGAGGGCTTAGAGAAAGAGACCAATAATGTTAATTCGATAAATGTTGACAAATCTGATTTGAAAGATATAAGCGTTGAAGTATTGTTGGAAGGTTTGTCAAAAAAAATTAATTCTATACAACAGCAAATTCATAATTTAAGCAGAGAAAAGGAAGACCTTTTAAAGCAAAACAACTTACTTAAAGAAGATATACTTAATATTCAAAACGAGTTAAGAATAGTTCGAGCTGAAAAAAGTGATCTATTGAAGGATAGAGAAGAAAAAGAAAATAACAATAGATTATTAAAAAAAGAAATTGAAAAAAAAGAAAAAGAACTTAATTTAAAAAAAGAAGAAATCAGACATATTGAATCTAAATTGGTTAATGTTGAATCAGCATACGGACAAGCAGGAAAGACTGAGGTAGATGCTTTGATTGGTAACATTAAAAGTAGATTAGCATCTGAATATGAAAAATACAAAGAGATCAAATCTAAAGCGCCTGATATGGATTATTATGAAATGTTAATAAGTATGTTGGATGAAATATATCGGGTTCTTAAGAAAAATGGTATTAATTTTTAAGGTGGAAAATGATAAAAGAAGTACAAATCGAACATTTTGGAATTGATTTCGGTACTACAAATATTGCCATAGGGGGATTAATTGTAGATAGCGATGCAAAAAAAGCATTTAGAGTTTTATACGGGGAAGATGGAGTACCATTTCCTTCAATTGTTGCTGTTAAATATGATTATGAAAAAGGAAGACCAACTGGTAAATTTGGACGAAAGGTCAAAACACAAGTTTCAACAATGCAGGAAGAAGGGTATAGGATAATAAAATCCATTAAAACGGTATTGGGAAACGATGAGTTAAAATATGAAATAGGACCAGAGAGTCTTACGTCTCAAGATATTGCAACAGTGCTTGTTAAGGCAATTAAAAAAGAGTTGCAAAAGCAACCTATACGTCAAGTAAAAGTCGAAGAAGCAACTATTGCTGTTCCGGTAGATTTTAGCAGTAAGCAAAGGATGGAGTTATGTAAAGCTTTTGAAAGGGCCGGTATTAAAGTAAATAAAATTGTGAGTGAATCTGTTGCGGCTTATATTCGTAATAGAGATTCTGTGCAGGCATTATCTAACGTTATGGTATTTGATTGGGGAGGAGGAACTCTCGATATCAGTTTGCTTAAAGTGGAAAAAGGTAAAGTGTTTGAAGAAGCAACTATTGGATGGAAGGTGGCAGGAGACAAAATAGATGAGACTATTGCAGAGTTTGTGCATAATCAGTTTGTTAAAAATTCTCAGTACAATATTAAAACAGCGTTTAAAGATTTGTCTATAAAAGATCGAACAAAACTTTTAGCGGAATGTGAAAAGGCGAAAATCACTTTTTCTGATGAGGAAGAAACAGAAATTCCTGCGACTATTTCCATGTTGGATTATTGCGGAGAAAAGAAAGTTTTTTACAAGTTAGAGTATAGAGATTTTTCTGCAAAAATTAATAAGATTGTGAGTAAGGCAATTTTATCGATAGATAGTATTCTAAAAAAAGCAAATAAGGAATTGATAGATCTGGATGCAATTATTATGGTAGGAGGAAGTAGTAACTTATTGCCATTAAAGAAGGTAATGATTGAAGAGTTTCAAAATAAACACAAGATTAAAATAGTTTACCCAGAAAAACCTCAATGGTCTGTTGCAGAAGGTGCTGCTATTATTGATAGTATTGATTGTCAATATCAATTAAATCAAGACATTTCAGTTGTTATGAATGACAGATCGGTTTATCCTGTTATCCCAAAGGGAAGCAAAATTCCTTTTGACGGAGAATCGATTACATTTGGAATTGTAGATAATGCGACGAGTGCGAATTTCATTATAGCAGATGACAAAGATAATATTTTGAGCACACTTGTAATGCCTGCAAAAGGCTTTATGGGGGAATATTTTTCAGTTAAAGGGAAAATAGGCAATGATCTTGTTGCTGTTATTTCAATAACAGGCAACAAAATGATGAAGACAGTAGGGGAAAAACAAACTGAAATAAATCAATTGAGTTATTATTGTGATATTTCTGATATAGAAGATTTTACGTTTGAGATACAAAAATGAAAACGAGCAACCTTGTATTTTCTAGCAATATATATGTTTTTAGAGGAGCGAATCGAATAGCAGATTCTGAGTTTATGTCGCATGTTACAGATCCGTCTGCGATAAAAGAACTTGTTGATTTCAAACGAAGAAACGGAAGTTCGGCTGAGTTGTCAGATATTCAAAAAAAAATATATGAAAATGCATTGCCTTGTTCTTATTCGAATGGAGATTATACCCACGGATCAATTATAGAAAACGGCAAGATAGTGTGCGTAAATAAATGTGAAAATAAAACATGTGAGTTGTTTGATAAATGTAGTAAACGAGCTGATTACCGTTTCATAATAAGAGACGAGGATGCTACGTTTGACTTTGTTGAGCCGATCCTGAAAGAGGAATCTGAAATTATAATCGATATTGATTTGCCCGACCCAGAAGTTACAAAAAGTATTGTTGTCAAAAAACTACCTTCGGTTGTTTTGAGATATGCAGATAAAAAAAGTGAAATTGAAGAAATAGTTAAGAATTACAAAAAGGATGAATGGGGAGTTCGTTCTCATATACGCCAATTATCTGATGGTACGACTACTATAGTTCGAGAACATAAAAGAAAACATATAGTAGTTGCAAATACAAGCGATTTTCAGGCGCCAATCAAATCGCTTAAACCTATGATTAAAAATAAAGTATTTTCGAATAAGTTGGCAGAATTAAGATCAAAAAAAGCTAATGAAAAACCGGTTTTGCAGGGGACAACGTATCAATTAAAAAATATCAAACCGATTAAGTCTTCCGATGATATTTTAAATAAATCACTTTATGAAAAAATATTGGTTAATGCAGGTCCGGGAACGGGAAAAACACATACGGTAATTGAAAAATTAAAACGTATCGCACAAGAATGCAGGCATACATCTCCTGAAGATGTTCTTGTATTATGCTTTTCGCGAAGCGCTGTTAAAGTTATAAGAGATAGACTCAACAGCGCGATGGAAAAACATGAAATACCTTATATTGCAAAAAAATTAAATATATTAACATTTGACTCGTTTGCAACTTGGTTTTTAAAACAAATTGAACCGGAATTTGATTTGTCTCCATATAATTATGATGCGAGAATTCAAAGATTTATAGAAAAATATTCTCAAGATCCCGATATTTTAAATATAGAATATTTGATAATAGATGAAATACAAGATTTGGTTGGGAAAAGAGCCGAAATGGTTAAGGTTTTATTGCAGCATATTAAATGCGGTTTTTTGCTTTTAGGAGATGAGTGCCAAGCTATATATGACTATCAAATAAGCAACCAAGAAGAGTTAAATGCTGCAAAATTATATGAATGGCTCGAATCATATTTTAAAGATGATTTATATGAATATGAACTAACAAAAGAATGGCGTTATCAAGGGGAATTAGAAGACGCATTAAAACCATTAAGAAATGCAATGCTGTACAAGTCGTGTGCTGTTCAAAAATATTATCTAGATAGCCTATGCGAGCGTTATGATGTTCCTGAAATGAACACGGAAGATATAATATTTTGTTGTGATATCGGAAAAGGAAAAAGAGCAATTTTGTCATGGTCAAACGGAGATGCTTATCGTCAAAGTCAAGAATTATATGCACGTGATGATAATCATGTTAAACA
Organism: Candidatus Gastranaerophilales bacterium; assembly: GCA_944324215.1. Classification (GTDB taxonomy): domain Bacteria; phylum Cyanobacteriota; class Vampirovibrionia; order Gastranaerophilales; family Gastranaerophilaceae; genus CAG-196. Next base: position 4,992 of record CALUVP010000122.1, read on the forward strand.
TACTATTTTGACAGGGTCGAGAAAATTGCTTATAAGAAAGGAATTAGCTTTGATTTTAGGTGAAGTTCAAAGTGCAACTATAAGCAGAGGAACATTTTTAAGGATAGGAAAAGAAAAAAATATAAAAGAGGATGTTTTAAATAAGATTTGGAATGCGATTTTATTTACTTTAGAGTTGGATGAGACTGAAGAAGTTTCATTACTTGCATTAAAAAAAGCTTTATTATCAGAAAAAAGAGTAGATGAAGATCTTATTTCTGAAGATGAAGTAGACGTCGTTATATCAACAATACATAAATCGAAGGGGAAAGAATACGATACGGTTGTCGTAAATAAATTTGGGGCTGTAGTAAATTCGGAAGATATAAAAGTATATTACGTTGGACTTACAAGATCGAAAGGAGAATTGATAGTAAAAGAAAAAGATAAAGATTTCAGCAGGGATATAAAAACTGACACGGGGAGATTTATTGAATTAAACAAGGAAAACAAAATAAAAAGAATAGAACTTGGAATAGACGGAGATGTAGACATATACGGGTTTGTCGGAACGGATGTTCCTGGATTTGAACCTCAAAAACGACAAAACTATATTATTAATAAAGTTAAGATTGGAGATCAGTTGAAGGTAAGCAAGCAAAACGGAAAATATCTTATTATTCATGACGGGCATGTGATTGGGAGAATGAATCAAAATGCTCTTAAGTCATACAGACACTTTTTCCCAAGCGGAAAAAGTTATGTGTACGATTTTAGTTCATATACGGATTTTGCGGATATATTCGTTAAAGATATAGTTACTATTGTAAATCAAAAACTCAATGATACAATACCTGATCCTTATAAAAAAAGTGGTTTTTGGATAGGTATAGAATTTTGCGGATATGCAAAACCAATGGAGGAGTAATGGGAAATTTTGAAAAATTTTACAAAGCAGAAGACTTTATAAAGAATATGATAAAAAAAGAGCTTGTCGGACCAATAAGGGATAACGAGACTTTAGATTCTACACCGCTAAACGCGTATGTAGCAGGCATTTTATGGCCAAAACCATTGCGCCGCAATGCAAATAGGGTTCCTTCAGATGAAGAACGAGAATTTGAAATACAGAGTAAAGTTTTGCAAGATGAACAGGTTTTAGAAGCAGAAGATCAAAGTGCGGTTCCGGATGAAATTGTTTTGGAAGAATTCAAAGGAGATGTGGTGAAGGATTCTTCTATGCGAAAGCCCTCTACTATGGGGATAAGTGTTATTGCAGGTAAAGAGGTTGGTAAGGTTAAAGTAAATTTTAGCTTTGGTAAATATGTTCATAGTGAAGAATTAAGAGAATATGGCAAAGAAGGAAAATCACGAGTATTTCATTTATATACAAGACAAGGATATTCTATAGATTTAACATTTGATTTGTCTAAAGAAGATGTAGAATATGTCGCTATTGATAATGACAAATTAAGTAAATTTAATATCATAATAAAGGCTACCAAAAGAACTGGAAAAGCGGGAGAGCCAAGACTGATTACATTTTCGGTTACAAATGATCAGGAGGCGCAAGCAAAAGATATTGTACAAAATGAAAATGCTTTATTTCAATGCAAATTAGATATCACTGCTTGCGAAGGTGAATTTTTGCCTTTGGATCCAGGAGAAACACCTATATATGATCTCGAAGACGAAATTTTAGCTATGCAATACAGAAAAGTATATAACTATGCTCAAGGGCATGGTTGTGCTGCTGCATTTGATGAGAAAGATGGAAAATGTCGCCACGTTTGGTCAGAATTTGTTCCAGAGTATGAGGTTAAACAAATGAAGTCTGCAGAAGTAGAAGATAAAGAATTGTTTTCACTTAAATACTTGTATACTGCGGATAGAAATTCAATCGTGTCAAGACTTAATAAGTTTGTAGATTTATACAAAGAATGGGCTAAAGAACAAAAAAACAGTAGCAATGCAAGCGATTATGACAGATATCGTCATGCTGTAAAAGATTGTTTGGAAAAGATTTCAATTTGTACAGATAGAATAGAATCCGGCATAAGATGTTTGAAAGAAAATGATAATGCTTGGAAGGCATTTGTGTTGGCAAACAAGGCAATGTATAAACAAAGGATAAGCATAGCGTTGATGAATAAAAAAATAAACTCAGAAAGTGAGTTTGAAACAAAAATGTCAAATCCTGTCTGGTATCCTTTCCAATTGTTCTATCTATTAATGATCATTCCTGATTTTACATCTTCAAATAGTCAATTTAAAGATGTAGTGGATTTACTCTGGTTTCCAACCGGCGGTGGTAAGACGGAGGCTTATTTAGCAGTTTCAGCATTTATAATATTTTATGAAAGATTGTCTGAGAATAAGCGTTTTTACGGGACGTCAGTTATAATGCGTTATACATTGAGACTTCTTACTATTCAACAGTTTGAAAGAGCCTCAGCTTTAATATGTGCGTGCGAGAGTGTAAAAATAGAAGAGAAAGTTCCGGGAGGAGAGATCTCAATTGGATTATGGATAGGAGGCGATAGCGCTCCAAATACAATCGATGAGGCTAAAAAAGCAATAAAAACTTTAAGAGACGGAGAGCCTCTTTATGAGCTTGCTAATCCTATTCAAATCACAAAATGTCCGTATTGCGGAAAAGAACTGAATGCCTTAAATTACGATATTGAAAACGGTGAAATGAAAATAGTATGTAATAAATGTGGAAAACTTCCGATTTATATCGTTGATAGCGATATTTATAAGCAAGTGCCTACGTTAATAATGAGTACCGTTGATAAATTTGCAAGAATCGTATGGGATGAACGAACAGGACGTATCTTTGGGTGTAATATCGATTCCTCAAAACCAAGATTAATCATTCAAGATGAGTTGCATTTAATTTCCGGACCGCTTGGAACGTTGACCGGATTGTATGAAACGGCAATAGATCGTTTATGTTGGACTACAGAAGGGGCTAAACCAAAAATAATTGCTTCGACTGCTACAGTAAAAAATGCCGCTTACCAAATAAAGGGATTATATAATCGTAAGCATTTTCAATTTCCGCCAAACGGATTAGATTATACGGATTCTTTTTTTGCAATACAGGCAAGAAAAGAAGATAAACCAAGTAGATATTATGTAGGACTGTCTGAGCAAGGCGGTAGTATGGTCGACTTGATGATAAGAGTGTTCTCGGTATTGTGTTTATCTGATTTATATTTGGAGAAAAGCGGGAATGTAGAAGAAGTAATAGATCAATATTACACAATAATAGGATACTTTAATGCTATTAAAGATCTGGGAACTTCATCAACAATTTTACGAGAGAGAATGTTCAATTATGTAAATTCTCTAATTAACGGAAAATTTTCGGACCTATCTGAAAAAATAAAATTAGAGAAAACCGATAATGGAAACTATAAAGGTGATATTAAGTTTAAGACGGCAGAACTGACAAGTCGAAAAACTTCTTATGAAATACGGAATATTTTAGATGATTTAAGAATACCATTCAAGCTAAACGATGAGGTGATGGCTTATAAATATGTTTTATCATCAAGTATGTTTTCTGTAGGTATTGATATAGACCGGTTGGGAGTAATGGTAATGAATGGACAACCCAAAAGCAATGCTGATTATATTCAGGCAACTAGCCGTGTGGGGCGTACAAATCCCGGATTGGTATTTTGCTTATATAATGCGTTCAGATCAAGAGACAGATCGTATTATGAGCGTTTTAATCAGTATCATAGCTGTTTTTATAAATATGTTGAATCAACTAGCGTAACACCATTTTCTATGAGAAGCATAGAAAAAGGATTGCATGCGATATTTATTGCATTAGTAAGGCATTTAGTTCCAGGAATGAGTGCAAATGACTCCGCTAATAAATTTAATAAAAATAGTGAACAAGTAAGTAATATTAGAAAATACATAATTGACAGAATTTATTCAGTTCAGCCTAGTGCAAAAGAGGGGGCAACTGCATATCTTGATGAATTTATTGATATGTGGCACAATAGCGGTTCTTCATTGGTATATGATGCACGAAAAAAAGGACAAGATGCTAACAAGTACCGTTCTTTATTGATATCTTCAGAAGAGAGTCAAGGACCTTTTACAATATTAAATTCTGTTCGTAATGTCGAAAAGAATGCGAATGTTTTTGTCGAAGAGGGAGGAAAATGAAAGATGAGTTTATTTAGAAAAAAAGAACCTTTTGTTGTTGGTAAAATTAGGCAGAGTCAAGCAATAACAACTTTTGGAATCGGTTCGATGGTTGATTTTGTTAACCAGACGGTAATAATGTGTGGTACAGACAAATGGGATTGGAATGAAAAAGAAGAGTATATAATTCGAAATGTTAATCTTCAAAATTTGTTAGGAGTAAAATATTTTGTAAAACCAAAAGTTTCTCATAAAGACAAGGCTTTTGATAAAGATATTCCGGATTTGCCTGCGGTTATTTTTCCGAAAACTCTTTATAATCCAAATTGTAAGACGGTAGAACAAGCCGGCAACGGAAATTGCTCACTTGATAAAGGCAGATATAAATGTTATTGTGATAGCTGTAAAGGAAAAACTCAATTCTTGCCTTCGAGATTCGTTTTGGTTTGTCCAAAAGGACATATTGAGGATTTTCCATATCACTGGTGGGTTCATGAAGGGCAAGGTAAAACATGTACAAGTGAAAAACCTGTCCTTAGGATGTATTATGCTGGGAATAAAACCGACATGGACAGTTTGATTGTTGAATGTTCGTGCGGATGTAAGCGTTCGTTGAAAAATGCTAGTTCACGAAATGCATTTGCTAATTATCGTTGTTCGGGAAACCGTCCATGGCTTGGAGATCAAGAAGATTGCAAAGCACACGAGGAGCAACAATATATGCAAATGCGCATAAGGAATGAAAGTAGTGTGTATTTTCCTTGTACGGTAAGTGCTCTTACTATTCCGCCTTGGAGTACAAAAATAGCAAAAGAAATACAAGAGCGTAAGGTGAGTTACGAGAAAATTTTTGGCGAAATAAGTGAATCAGATGTGTCCAGATTTGTTGAAAATTTATCTAGACAATATCCACAAGTTGAGAAGGAAACAATAGAGAGCATATTAAATCGATTGATGAAATGCGATGAAGAAATTGAGGAAACTTTTCAATCAATTATGGAAGATGAGTATGATGCAATTCTTTCATTTACTAATGAGGATAAGAGCAGCGATTATTTATCTTATGAAGCAGAGGTTCCTGAGGAGTACGACCATATTATTGAAAAAATAATAGCTATAGAAAGGCTTACTGTAGTAACAGCAATGGTTGGATTTACAAGACTGACAGCTCCGATAGGATATAATGATCCGAATTTGGCACCTATTTCAAAAAGCAAACAACAATGGTTGCCTGGAATTGAACAAAAAGGAGAAGGAATTTTTATCAAATTTAATCAAAGGCTCTTAAATAAGTGGGTTGAAAAGTATGGAAAACATTACAGTTCAATGGCAACGAATCTAGAACAATCATTTTTTACGAATGAAAGATTTTCTCCGCAGTATGTGTTTTTACACACATTTGCGCATCTGTTTATACGAGAACTGTCAAATCTTTGCGGGTATACTTCTGCTTCTATTAAGGAGCGAATATATTCCACTTATGATAAAGCAGATAAAATAATGAGCGGAATATTGGTGTATACATCCACGGCAGATTCTGACGGAAGTTTGGGCGGATTAATAGAGCAGACAGAAAAAATTAATATGAGGCGATTGCTGAAATCTATGATAGAAAGGGGAAAATGGTGTAGTTCAGATCCAGTTTGTAGCGCATCGAGAGAGCAAGGATTCATGTCTTTGAACTATGCAGCGTGTTATGCTTGCACATTACTTCCGGAAACATCTTGTGAATTTTATAATGTTCTCTTAGACAGATGTTCTGTCTGCGGAACACCTGGGAATGAAGAATTTGGATTTATGAATTGGAGGAAAAATGAGATTAATCCCTAATATTTTAGGAAATGAAACAAAAAGCAATGCAGAAAGAAAAGTCTTTAAGTATTTAAAAGACGTGCCTTATGAAGAAGCTTATGGATTTCATTCTGTAGGATTGCCTGTACATGAGAAAAAATCGTATTCCGAAGCGGATTATATCGTTGTTACACGATATGGAGTACTATGTTTGGAAGTTAAGGGCGGACAAGTTGATTGTATTAATGGAGTTTGGGAGTTTACAGATAGGCACGGAAAAAAGAATTCTAAATACGAAGGACCTTTTGAACAAGCAACTGGGGCTATGTTTGCGTTAAAAGAAGCATTAATAAAGAAAGCTCCTTGGGTTAAAAATGTTTCGTTTGCTACAGGTGTTGTTTTTCCTGATATTACATTTGCTTATAGAGGAGTTTCAATAATTCCAGAGATAATATATGATTATTCATCTGTGGATGCTTTTGAAAAATACATTGAAAATTGTCATGCTTATTGGAACGATAGAAATAGAAAACAATATAATAATTTAACTAACGAAGAAATAGAGGAATTAAAAAGAATAATACGAGACGATTTGCATTTTGTGCCTGCGGTAGGAAGTGTGGCTGACGCTACTGATCAGCAGTTGGTTCGACTTACGGAAGAACAAATCGGGGTGTTGGATGCGTTAGAAGAAAATGATAGATTGCTTATTAATGGACCTGCGGGCACAGGAAAGACATTGTTGGCTTTAGAATATGCACGCAAATGTATAAACAAAAACGAAAAAGTATTATTTTTAACATATAACAAACTAATAGCTGATTATTTGTCGAAAACTAATGTAAGCAATCAAATAGTTTTTAAACACTTTCACGGGTTAATCTTGAGCTACATACCTATAGATTCCAGCAAATGCACAGACAAGAATTACTATTCTTCAGTTTTGCCTGATCAATTTTTAAAGTATTTGTTTACTCATAAGATAATGCAATATGATGTATTGATTGTAGATGAAGGACAAGATTTATTAAACATAAAATATTTTCCGATTTTTGATAAGTTGTTGAAAAATGGGTTGTACAATGGGAAATGGATCATTTTTTATGATAGCAACCAGAATTTGTTTAATAAGATCAAGTATGAAAAAGCAATGGAAAATTTGCAAAAATATCATGTTGTCAAGTATAAACTTACAAAAAACTGTAGGAATACTGAATCAATAGCCATGTTTAATAAACTTGTGTCGGAGATAGATACGGGAAATGCGATAGTTGAAGGAGAAAGAGTAAACATTGTTGCATATGACAAGGATATAGACGGTACGATTGACAAGGTTATTAATGAATTGTTTGCAGATGGAGTAAAAGCTCACGACGTATTGTTTCTTTCACCGCTTAATTATGATAATTCAATATTGGGTAGCTATAAAGGAAAATATAAAGATATAATTCAAAAGTTTTCTTGCGACAATGATACTAATAAGATTTGTTATACAACAATACAATCTTTCAAAGGGCTTGATTCAAAAATTGTAATAGCTTTAGATATTACAAAAGATAAATTGGATGCAAAAAATATTATGTTATACACTTTGTTTTCTCGTGCAAGGTCATTATTGTATGTGGTTACTGATAAAAATACAGAAATTGAGCTAAAAAATAAAGTCTTTATGGGAATATAATAGTAAGACGAAAAAAGCAATGACCCAAAATGATTCATATATTTTGATTTTTTGTCATTTGCCAATTATTTAGCATAAATGTTGATTATAAATGTTAGAAAATTAGTATATATATTGGAGATTTGTTTCATATAAACAAGTGACAAAATTATGATTGCAACCGTGGCGTGTGCTTGTCTTGATACGAGAGCGCCGGCGCTACGCGCCGTCGCGACAAGCACACGCCTAAAGGCAGAAAAGGGAAGATACGTAAATCGAAGCGTAAACGGAAGCGGAGCCGCCCGCTGAACCGCTTTGGGCGGCCTTCCGCTTTAACCGTTGCGCGCTTTTCGGTTTTGACTGTATTCTTTATCTGCCTGTTCAGTTGCTTTTTCGTAGTTTGCTTATCGTGTCTTTGCTTACGGGACCGATATATTCGCCTTCGTCCCAGCATATGAAGTTGTCAAAGAGCAGTAGTTTCGAATCGTCTGCGCCGATAGTGCAGACTACATCGTCGTCTTCTA
>CALUVP010000123.1 GCA_944324215.1 Candidatus Gastranaerophilales bacterium
TCGGGCATTTTAATGATTTTATGAAAGATATTGAGCTCTTTTATGATATATTGTTATATCCATTTTACACTATTTTAGGAATAATGATTTATAGAATGCACCGCTTTATTGAAAATATAATATATTCAATAAAAAAATTTTTTCAGAGAAAATTCATTTACTCTATATTAGGAAGAAATACACCAAAAATAAAAAAATTACTCGATGATATACAAAAAACAATCTTGATAAATAACAATTAGGTCTCAGCATCATAAAAGTTTAGGCACCCTTTTTCTTTTAAAGGTAGAATCCATCGCACAGAATATTGGATTTCATTCGCAATATATTTTTTCACAGTAATTTTTATCACAGCAATACAAGAAGTGCCATTGGATTTACTACAAATACCTCTTATTTGGTTTATACTTGCACAAGGTTGTAAACGTTGCCATAACTATGGAGATAGTGGATGGTGGCAAATTATCTTTCCACTAAGTTTTTGGTAGATGATATTTTTAAATGGAGACTTTTATAAAAATGAATATGGCGAACCTACAATATAAAAATCAAATATAACATGAAATACATAACTCTTATTCTTGCAACAATGCTGACATTATGCCTTGCGACAATGCCGTATGGGTATTATATGCTTGTTCGTTGGGCAGCAATGGTAGTTTTCGCAATTTTAGCTTTAGACTATTATTCGGAAAACAAGAAAGAACTTGCAGTTACATTCGGTGCATTGGCATTGCTGTTCCAACCGTTCATAAAGATTGCGTTAGGCCGAACGATATGGAACATCGTCGATGTGGCTGTTGCAATATTACTTTTACTTTTAATTTTCACGAAAAATAAAAAGGAATAAAACAATGGGATAAACTAATAAAAAAGTATCTATATAATTAAAAATTATCCTTATATTTGCAATCAAGAGCATTTATAACCATTAAAAACTTAATACAATGGATTTTTTTTTGCACAAAAAGAAATATTCTAAATTACCACAACCTTTTGATTTGACTCCCAAAGAGAGGGACGAAGTTTTTTATAATCCTAAATATAAAATTGAGCATACGGGAGTTACATTAAAAGACATCCCATTTACTGGAGCAAGGAACGAAGTAATCTATATGGAGGATGATTACGACGAAGTCGCAAACCGTTGTATCCGTGAAAACTATGGCTTAATAAAAGAATGTTTTGCAAAGAAAAACCTAAGATTTGTTTACTTGCCGTGGATAGAAAAAGAGCTGAAAGACGAACGTATATTAAAATATCGAATACCTTACGATAGCACAAATTGCGACGTTGACATTACGCCTTTAAAAAGTAACTACCTGCTTGACTTCATGCTGCGCCCTGAAAACAGATACAAAGTAGGAAAGCCCTGCTTTGCAAGATTCTACACTCCGTGGTTTGACGAATATAGAGCCACAAGTCAACCGTCAGAAACAATTTTCGACTTATACATCTTCGATGTCAATACTGCAAATAGAGACCTAAAAGGATATTTTGAATGTTTGGTAGACCAGACTTTATTGTATAAACAATGGGGCGGCGTATTTAGCATTGATTATAATTGGCCGGAAAATGCCGATGAAGGCTTTGACGAAGAAACGAGATATATTCTTAAAGATGTGGAATACAAGATAGACCTTTTGCGCCGTAAGGGAATAAGCGAGGTCGTTCTTCAAAAACTTGTAATGCCCCAACCAAAATTAAGCAAGCTGGTTGTAACAAAAGACTTGAGAATATTCCTGCCGGACTATGAGAACATGGAAATAACGATGGAGCCGTTGGTTAAGGCTGTGTTCCTGCTCTTCCTGAAACACCCTGAAGGCATAATGTTCAAGGAATTGCCCGAATACAGGCGCGAACTGGCAGAGATTTACGGACGGATAAAAGGCGCGAGGGTGTCACTAAACCTGTTCGGGATAAGGAGTTACGACAAGAGCATCGTTAACGCCACCGACCCGCTGAACAACTCCATCAACGAGAAATGCGCAAGGATAAGGGCGGCTTTCCTGCTGAAATTCCAAGAATGCCTTGCCGAAAACTACTTCATAACAGGCAAACGCGGAGAGCCCAAGATGATAAAACTGCCAAGAAACATGGTAGAATGGGAGGAATAAGACATGACTGCACAAGCGAGGGAAATACTTATTTAACGTGAGTTCGATAAATTCACGTTAATATATGGATGTTTGACTGATTAACGCAGACATAAAAGACATAATCTTCAAGCAAGAACTGCCAGCCCAAACTTCATAACGCAATCGCTGTAAAATAATAGGAAAGCATAACAAACAATGAAATACTTTCTTTCCATTGCTTTCGTCATTTGCTTAAGCATATATCATATTCCTTATATCCAAAGATAAGGGCGAAATATATTGAGAATGAAACATTCATAATAGATTCCATTTATTTCAAGCAAAGGTTCATTCTCGACTCCATAGAAAAGGCGGCATGGTATTCGTTTTATAAGGAAGAACTAAAAAAAGACACATTTAACATTATTAAGAACA
>CALUVP010000124.1 GCA_944324215.1 Candidatus Gastranaerophilales bacterium
CCGTGGTGAAGGCAAAAGAGCCGTCAGCATTATAAAATTCCGAATAACTTCCTGTTCCGTCAGAAATAAATTTTATAAAATAATCATTATCTCTTCTTTTTACATTATCCGTCCAAACATCATTAACTATTTTTAACTTACCTTCTTCTTTTATACCCTTATACGGAATGCTTAGTAATTCTGATGCTTGAACATTCAGAACCAATCCTGATAATATCAATAAGCTAAAAAAAATCTTTCTCATATAAAACTCTCCTGAGGTTTCATTATACAGGAATATACAAACATCTGCAACCTCAACTTTTTGCAGGATGAATGATATTAATAAATATTATATTATATAGCTATGAGTTTAGTATCGAATTTTGTCGGAAATATATCTTCTATAGGTTTAAACAACGGTGTTAGCTCAACACCAAGTTTTGATTTGAACGATACAACCTTTTCTGAACTATTGGAAAAACAATTAAATAAAAGTTCAGAAGTTCAAAATTCTTCTACAAATCTTATAGATGGATTGGGAATGCCTCCTGGGATTCAAATTGAAAATTTTGATGGAATAGATTTTTCTGAAACTGCACAAGATCAAATCGAGGCAGTAGGAGAGAAAATTAATACAACTGAAACTGACAATACGACAAATCCTTTTGATATGAACAACGACGGAGATGTTACAACATCAGAAGTTGTAACTTTCTTCTCTTCACTTTTGGATAACAATTCTCAAGGTCAAAATGCCCGTTCAGAATTGTTCGATTTTGCAAAAAAACAAGCAACAGATTTTTATAACAAATATTCAAAAAATGTAGTTTCTAACCTTACGGATCTTGTTGACGATATTAAGCGGGTTGTATAAGGCTTCTTAACTACTATGCATGAAGTTTTTGTCTGTTATCGACCTTCTTTTTGGGAGTTCTTGCAGTTTTCCTTACAGGTTCGCTTGTAGTATTTCTCGCTGCAGAACCTGATTGAAGTTCCTGGCCTGCCTTCTCATAAGAAGCTTTAACTTCCGAAATAAAAGTTTCTCTCATATCAGGCATATTATTATCATACCCGTTTTTAACTTTTTTGAGAAGTCTGCCGTCAGATGCAACATCAAAATCCACACCTTTAAATATAAGTCTGATATTCTCTCCGTTTACATTAACCGTTTCATTAACTCTTTGAAAATCATCTATCATATTAAATCTTTGCAAAGCAGCTACGATTTCATTTTCGGACATTCCCTTTTTATAATTCATAAAATATTTAAAGGCCTGTTCCATAGGAGAATCTCCCAATTTGGAGAAAACATTTTCTATACTTTTTTCATATATAATTTCTGCAGCTTCATCAGAATTTCGTCCTTCCGCTACCAATCTTTCTGTTAATTTTTCTAACTCACTGCTATCTAATGCATTCTCCAGAGCATTTTCTACCCGTTTACCCGCAGCCTCCATTTCAGCTTCTGACATTTTCTTTCTCTGCGGTACCGTTTTTTCTACCGAAGTTTCTGCCGGTTTTGCCGCTTCAACAGGTTTTTGAGCAGGAGTTTGTACCGGTTTTTCTACAGAAGCTTCCGTCGGTTTTGCCGCCTCAACCGGCTTCTGCACTGGCTTTTCAACCGGTTTTTCTATTGCCTGCTCTGCAGGTTTTTCTGTCTTTTTAGGAGCCTTTTGTTTTGATTTACCCTTTGGTTTTACCTGAACAGTTTCCGGATTCTCAAAAGAAGCTTTCAAACGCTCTAATGCTGACAAAGATTGTTCATCTAAATTATTTTCAATTCTTCTTGCCTCTGCTGTCACTTGGTTAGCTTCACTATTTATTCTGTCTATAACAGCCCGTTCTTCATTTGTCGGTTTTACATAAGCTGCTTCCTGCTGAAATCTTGTAACATCCGCCGGAGTAGGAGTATCAGCTACAGCCTGTTCTGCCAGTTTTCTCTCCTGAGCATTAAGATTTACTGTTTCTACATTGTTAATAATTTCACTTTCATTGTTTTTAGGTTTAACCTGTTGTGCTGTATCCTGAACACTTGTCTGAATTTCCTGATGTATTTGTTTTGAGTCTTGATCAGATCGATTTCTCTTGCCTGAAGAAGATTTTCCTCTGCTTCTTATCGGAGAATCAGAATAACTACGTGAGCTAATATGTTGCTCGGATGAAGAAGTTGAAACACTTGATGATGATACAGAATTTTTTCCTTTGTTCCTCAATCCATTAATTTTATTTTCTGCCTCAGAAAGTTTAGATTCCAAGTCTTTTATTTTTGTCTCAGCATTATTTAATGCTTCTGTTTTCTTAATCAATTGTGAGTTAACATTTTTATGCTTATAAATATAAATACCTGCAAGAGCCGCAGAACCAAGAGCTGTCAGACCCAAAAGAAGTTTTGAAGAATCATCTTTTTTAACATTTTTTGGAGGCTCGGCTTGAGGTGAAACAGCTGAAGTATTTTGAGCCGCATTTTGTTGCTTAAAATATACAGGAGCACTCACTGAGTTTGAAATAGGACTTGTTGACATAAACTAACCTTTCTATATTTTCACTATATATTTATAAAAACACAGACAAAATAAAATTTGCGCCTTTTTACACAGTTCTTTTATGTTATATAGTACTATTTTTGGCTCTATAAGTGTTCTCTAGCCCAAACAAACTTGTCTTTACAAAAGTTAATATCCCTACAACATTTTATCTTTGCTTCCTTATACGAAAAAATCTAGCAACCAACTTTTATAATACATATTCAAGAAGCGTCGTAACTGACTTAAAGGAATTTGTGGACGATATTCAAGGTAAGATTAGTTAAAAAAGTTTACACAAAAGGCAATTTTAACTCTTTTTTATTCTTTATAAATATAAGGAGAAAATATGGGGAAATTTTTATGGGGATACGAAATTTAGGCAATGGATATAAGGCCGTTTTATCATACTTTGGAAAACAAAGCTGTATGCAAATTTTAGATGAAAGCGGAAATCTTGTACGCACAAGACTTAAATCTATCAAGACAACTACACTACCGTTTGCTAAACCAGAAACCAGACAAAGTATCGGTTTTGTGCCACAAAAGCTTACCAGCCACACGTATG
>CALUVP010000125.1 GCA_944324215.1 Candidatus Gastranaerophilales bacterium
TGTTTATAAAAATTCTTATCTTCTGTTGCAATAAAAGCTTTTACAAGAGTTTCCGGAACATCTTTCAATTCTACATTTGAATATGTATAAGCAGCAAAAGTTTTGATAACCTCTCCATCACTTGCACAAAAAGTTGTAACTATATTTGGCTTAAGAGTATTTAAATTCTTTATTGGTGGAAGCGACATCAAATAAAGTTTCAAGGCTATCATACCTGCTAATGATACACCTAAACAAAAAACAAATATCCCAGTTATAAATTTAAGTAGCGAGTTATCTATTATCACCTGCTTTGTTTTTTTACTTTTACTTTTCGGAATATAATTTCCCATATAAATAATCCTTTATTGATTTTATCTCTCAATCCTAGTACTATGATATCATTCTAACAAATAAATATACTTATGGGAGTTTTTTGCATATAATGTTAAGTTTTTTGACAATTTTAAAAAACGAAATTTTATCATATTTTGTCCCCGAAAAAATGGAATACAAAATTACGGGGCATTGCCTCAAATGCGGAAAATGTTGCAGATATATGTACAGTTTTGACACATATACAACAACAGATTTTAAAATAATGCAATTTTTATTTCCATCCTACAAGAGGTTTTACATAAGGGGAAAAGATGAAGAGGGAAATCTTATTTTTGCCTGTAAATATGTGACAGAAGAAGGTTTATGTTCTGTTTATGATAAGAGATTAAAAATGTGCAGAAACTATCCTGCTAAAAAAATTTCGTACCCCGGAAAACTCCACGAAGGCTGCGGTTACAAAGTTGAAGATAAGAGTTTTGATTCTTATTTGAAAAAAAAATTTTAACTTTTGTAAATTTAGAGTATTGACAGATTTTAAAACATACTATATAGTGTAAAAGCTACAATTAATCAAAAGGGGGAATTTTGACTAACTTATTTTCGCATAAACGAATTTTAAATAATAAGCGTGTATCAATGCACGTCATTCTATCGTTGTGTAAAAATGCGAATTTACAACTTTGTTAGAACAAAATATCAATCAATATAATTAAACAGGGCTTGTAAATTCAGAAAAATTTACAAGCTTTTTTGTACATATTATAGGAGGAAACTATGAGAATCAATCCCATCGGAGCAAAAACAAATTATTACCAGACCGCAACACCGCCAAAGGCAAAAGCACTACCTAAACAAGAGAATACGACAAGTCCAAATCTTAACTATCTAAATACAACTTGTAATCAGGCTTTTATAAATTTTAAAGGAATCTCTGATGTATCAAAAGCTTTAGTAAGACAAATCCCCTTAGAAGACAAATTAGCTTCTATTTTTCAAAATTTTAAATTGGGAGATATGATTCTCATAGGCAAAAACCTTAAAGAATGTGCAAGACAAATGTACCAAAGTGCTGCTGTTGTAAAAAATACGATAAAACGTGGTTTTTTCATACCAGATGAAAACCTTGGTGGGAGCGTAGGCTTTATTTTAAACAGTCATGGTGATACTGAAGTTATAAATTTGAATAATTTCGAAATACCATTAATATCGAAAAATAAAACATACTCACTAAAACCACACGACAGTTATTACGTTTTAGAAAATGATATATTGTCTGTTAATGGCAATCCTCTGGGGATTAAAAAAGAACCTCGTACAGATTTAAGTATGTACAGAAAAAATTTTGCAATAGCATTTGATTTTGAAAAAGAAGCCAACGCAAATATAGAAAAGATTAATAAAAAGACTCTTTCACAGCTTATGCAGCCAGCAAAAAAAAGAACTACACCGATAACATTTGCACAAGTAGGTGGATTAAGTGAATTAAAAGATTCACTGAAAAAAGATATAATATATCCGATACGTTATCCAGAAGCTTATCAAGGTATAGAATTAAACCACGGATTTATATTATATGGTCCCCCAGGAACTGGTAAAACACATATTGCAAGAGCATTAGCAAATGAAGCTGAGGCGAATTTTATAAATCTTAACGGACTAGATTTAGAATCAAAATGGGTTGGAGAATCAGAAGCTAATTGGAGAAATTTATTTGAAGAAGCAAAACAAAATCAACCTACAATAATATTTTTGGATGAATTTGATGCGGTTGCAAGAAGTCGTGATAGTTACGATGTTTATGGCAACAAAGTTGTAAATCAAATATTAACACTTATGTCAGATATCGATAATGAAAATTGTGATGTATATGTTATAGCAGCCACGAACAATTATAAATCACTCGATAGTGCAATAACTCGTTCTGGGCGATTCGGCAAACACTACGAAGTAACACCACCTGACAAAGCTGGACTAAAGGAGATTTTCAAAATTAATACACAAAATCGAAAGCTCGATGAAAATATAAACATTGAAAAACTAATTGATGAATTATTAAAAGTTAATGCCACTGGAGCCGATATTAGACAAATTGTTAATGAAGCACATAAAAATGGTATGGTAAGGTCAGGCATTTACGAAAAGATGGATAACAAAACTTTTACAAGCAAAGATAATGAACAGTTTAAAATTACACAGGAAGATTTTGAAAAAGCTCTGAATGACTTCCTAGAAGACAAAAAAAGTACTTCTCGAAAACCTATAGGTTTTATGAAACAACAGACACAATAAATAAAACAAAAAACTCCGTAATTACTTACGGAGTTTTTTAAGCTTGAAATACTAAACTTAAACGTTAGCTGTAGCCTTAGGACCAGCATTAACGATTTCAGCCGGCATATTTGGATATTTAGCAGCAAAGTTATCTGCAAACATCTGAGCCAACTTGTTAGCAGCAGCATCATAAGCATTCTTATCTGCCCACATACCTCTTGCATCAAGCATTTCAGCAGGTACATCAGGACAGGATGTAGGATAATCTACATTGAATACATCATGATGTTTGAATTCTACGTTATCAAAAGAACCGTTCAATGCAGCTGTAACCATAGCTCTTGTGTAAGCTAATTTCATACGTTTAGCACCTGAAGCAGCGCTTCCGCCAGCCCAACCTGTATTTACTAAGTAAACTTTTGTACCGTATTTTTCAAGTTTTTCACCTAACATTTTTGCGTAAACTGAAGCATCCATTGGCATGAATGGTTCACCAAATAATGTTGAGAATGTAGGTTGAGGTTCTGTAACACCTCTTTCAGTACCAGCCAATTTAGAAGTAAATCCAGTTACAAAGTGGTACATAGCAGCATTCTTATCTAATCTTGAAATTGGAGGTAATACACCAAATGCATCAGCTGTTAAGAAGATAACAACTTTAGGAATTCCACCCATGCTTGGGATTTCAGCATTGTTAATATAGTCGATTGGATAACCTACACGAGTATTTTCAGTCAAAGAATCATCTTCAAAATCAAATTCTCTAGTTTCTTCATCCATAACAACATTTTCTACCAATGAACCAAATTTAATAGCATTGAAGATTTCTGGTTCATTTTCTTCTGTTAAGTGAATACATTTTGCGTAGCATCCGCCTTCAAAGTTAAATACACCATCAGGTGACCAGCCGTGTTCATCATCACCGATTAATTTACGGTTAGGATCTGCTGATAATGTTGTTTTACCAGTTCCTGAAAGACCAAAGAATACAGCTGTTTCATGGGTTTTAGGATCCATGTTTGCAGAACAGTGCATTGGAAGAACATTCTTCTTAGTCATTACATAGTTCATTGTAGCAAATACTGACTTTTTGATTTCACCAGAGTATTGAGAACCACAAATTATAATTTCATGAGCTTCATAGTCAATAGCTATACAAGCTTCTGAATTTACACCGTCTACTTCTGGATCACATTTGAAACCAGGAGCGCAGTAAATTACATAATCTGCTTCACCATAGTTTGCTAATTCTTCAAGAGTTGGTCTGATTAATAACTGATGAATAAATAAATTTTGACTAGCCATTTCATTAATTACACGGAATTTTTGTGTATAAGTTTTGTCTGCACCAGCAAAACCATCAAATATAAATACTTCTTCTTGAGAATTCAAATAGTTAACGATTTTACCTTTAATAGAATCAAATTTTTCCTTGCTAATAGGTCTGTTAACTTTTCCCCAAGCTATTTCATTGTGAATACCGTCTGTATCTACAATGAATTTATCCTTAGGAGAACGTCCAGTATATTTACCGGTAGTTACAACCAAAGCACCTTTTTTACTTAATTTACCTTCGCCTCTTCTTAATGCTGCTTCTGTTAACTGAGCAGGTGTTAAGTTACGATAGATTGATTTAGGACCTGTGATTCCTAATTTTTCAATACCATATGTCTCCATAAATAGCTTCCTCCTTTTTAAAAGCTTTTTATCTTCCTATACACCAAAATTGTATTACAAACACTCTTCTATTGCAATCACATGGTAAAACCATTTGCAATAAAAAAGAGCCTTTCGGCTCTTTTTTAACTATTTTGTAAACCTCTTTTGAATTCTTCTGGACGACTTGAACGTGCCAGAGCATCTTCAAGAGTAATTTTCTTTCTCATATACAAATCTCTGAGAGACATTTCCAAAGTTTGCATACCGAAACCTGAGTTTGTTTGCATTGTTGAATATATCTGAGCAGCCTTCGCTTCACGAATCAAGTTAGCAATAGCAGGAATTACCAACATAACTTCCTGAGCCATGACACGACCACTCTTTGTACCATCTGCCTGAAGCAACGGTAATAAAGTTTGTGAAAATACAGCAACCAAAGAGTTGGAAAGCTGAACACGAACTTGTTGTTGCTGACCTTCAGGGAATACGTCGATAATACGGTCGATAGTCTGTGATGCAGAAGAGGTGTGTAAAGTTCCAAATACCAAGTGACCTGTTTCTGCAGCTGTCAATGCTAAACGAATTGTATCTAAGTCACGCATCTCACCTACGAGGATAATATCAGGGTCTTCACGAAGTGCTGATTTAAGCGCATTAGCAAAACTTCTTGTATCTTGACCCAATTCTCTCTGGTGGATAATAGAGCGTTTTGACGGATGAATAAATTCGATAGGGTCTTCGATTGTCAAAATGTGCTCAGAACGTGTCTCGTTTATGTAATTTATCATCGCAGCCAAAGTAGTTGATTTACCTGAACCAGTAGGTCCTGTAACCAATACCAAACCGCGCGGTTTTTCTGCAATTTTTCTAACGGTATCAGACAAGCCTAATTCTTTGAAAGAAGGAACTTTAGATGCAATTACACGGAACGCAGCTGCATAATTTCCTCTATCCTTATAAATGTTAACCCTGAAACGACTAAGTCCTTGTATACCATAAGAGAAGTCTAATTCCCAATCTTGTTCCAGCTTACGTCGTTGTTCTTTATTCAACATAGGAAAAAGAAGTAATTCTACTTCCTCAGGCTTAAGCGCAGGAACATCCATTCTCTGGAGGTTACCATCTATACGAACAACAGGAGGCAAACCAGCAGAAATGTGTAAATCGGAACCTCTTTGTTTAACAACAACTTCCAAATATTTTTCTATAAGCATTAAAAAAGCCCTCATTTTTTGCAATTCGGGGCATTCATAACTTTTGAAAAATTTCCAAAATTATAACTACCCTTTTAGCACTCTTTTACATAAAAACTATATCATAAAACAAAAGTCTTGTAAACTTATTTTAACTTATTTTGCCAAATACTCATTAATGGCCTTAGCAGCTTTTTTGCCTGCACCCATTGCATTTATTGCATTTGAAGCACCGACAGGAGCTACATCACCTCCTGCATATATCGTAGGAATCGAAGTTTCTCTTGTTTCAGGATCTACTGTAAAATAGCCCTTAGAATCAACCGCAAAGTCTAAGCCATCTATATGGGCAGATTTTTGAATTATAGGATTTGGACCTGTACCTAGTGCAACAATAACAGAATCAACATCCAAATCAGTATAACGACCGGTTCCGACAGGCTTACGTCTTCCTGAATCATCAGGTTCACCCAATTCCATAATTTCAAATTTCATACCGGCAACATAGCCATCTTTATCGTAAACTTCAACCGGTGCGTGAAGAAAATGGAACATTACACCCTCTTCTTTTGCATGCCTTATTTCTTCTAAACGGGCAGGAAGTTCAGCTTCTGTTCTTCTATAAACTATATAAACTTTTTCAAAACCGACTCTTACAGCGGTTCTTGCTGCATCCATAGCAACATTACCGCCGCCAATTACTGCAACAGACTTTCCTACCCTTAGTGGAGTTGCAGAGTCTTCCTCATTTGCATGCATCAAATTTACTCTGGTTAAAAATTCATTTGCCGAATAAACTCCGTTTAAATTTTCCCCCGGAATATTCATCATTTTTGGAAGTCCTGCACCAGAACAAATAAATACAGCATCAAAACCTTCTTCTTTTAATTGTTTAAGAGTTATAGATTTACCTACAATAACATTTTTTTCAAACTTAACTCCCATTTCTCTCAAGTTATTGATTTCTCTGTCTAAAACAGTTCTTGGAAGTCTAAATGGTGGAATTCCATATCTTAAAACCCCGCCAAACTCATGCAAAGCTTCAAAAATAGTAACTTCGTGTCCTGCTTTTCTTAAATCAGAAGCGGCAGTAATTCCTGCACAACCCGAACCTACTATTGCTACTTTTTTACCTGTAGGAATAATCTTCGTTTTTTTAGCTGCAGTATTATCACCAACATATCTTTCAAGAGCACCAATCGCAACAGCTTCGCCCTTTATACCTAATACGCATTGTCCTTCACACTGCCTTTCTTGAGGGCAAACCCTTCCGCACACAGATGGCAACATACTCGTATTTCTTATAACTTCGCCTGCTTCTTCTAACTTATCATCTTTAAGAGCTTTTATAAAACTCGGAATATCAATATTTACGGGACATCCCTTCACACAACGAGGATTTTTACAGGTTAAGCATCTTGAGGCTTCTTCTTTTACCTGTTCCGGCGTAAAATTCTCTTCTACCGGAAGAAAATTCTTACGACGTTCAACTTTATCTTGTTCTTTTGGTTTCTGACGCATATAAACTCTCCTTACGCACTTTTATAGTATAGCAAAAAAATTGTTTGTTGTATAATCATATATATGAAAAATATTATATTTATATTTGGAACACGTCCGGAAATTATTAAGCTTGCACCTGTAATACTTGAGATGAAAAAATATCCGCAAGATTACAATGTTATAATTTGTAATACAGAGCAGCAAAAAGAGCTTTCGAACCAAACACTTGCTTATTTTGGTTTAAAAGCAGACATAAATCTTGATTGTATGCGAGAAAATCAGTCTTTATCTTCTGTACAAGCAAGAATTTTAACAAGTTTAGATAAAGTTTTTTGTGAAAATGAAATTGACGCAACAATCGTTCAAGGCGATACAATGACAGTTTTGTGCGGGGCTTTGACTTCTTTTTATCACAAAATTCCTGTTTTCCATGTTGAAGCAGGTTTAAGATCTTATGATATTTATGAACCGTTTCCTGAAGAAGTTATGCGTCAAATGACTTCAAGAGTTGCACAACTACATTTTGCACCTACAGAAGTTAACAGAAGGGCTTTACTAAAAGAAGATATTAGTGCGGATAAAATCCACGTTGTAGGGAACACCGTAATTGACGCTCTTTTCTGTCTTTCAGACGAAGTTATCGAGCAATCTAAGAAGTTTTTTGAAGAAAAAAATATTCCAATAGACGACAAACTTGTACTTATCACTGCTCACAGAAGAGAAAACCACGGTGAAAGAATTGACAAAATTATAGAAGCGATTAAGTATTTAGCAAAAAAATACTCAGATCACACTTTTGTAATTCCGGTTCATCCTAATCCTAATGTAAAAAACAAAATACATGAAAGATTGGGACATTTCAGCAATATTCACCTGTTAACACCGCTTGACTATCCGTACCTTGTATATTTGATGAAACATGCAAAATTAATACTTACTGATTCCGGCGGGATTCAAGAAGAAGCGCCATCTTTTGCCTGCCCTACATTAGTTATGAGATATGAAACAGAAAGAAAAGAGGGTATTGAAGCTGGGGTTTCTAAGCTTGTAGGAGCTGATTATGACAAAATTCTTGAAGAAAGTGAAAAAATTCTTTCTTCTACTAAGGATAATACAAGATTAAAAGCTCAAAACCCATACGGAGACGGGACTTCATCAAGAAAAATTGAAAATATAATCAGAAAATTTTTCAGTTAAAGAAGCTTTGAAAATTTACCCATAAATTCCGCAAAATCCATTACCTTGTATTTTCCAAAAGAAAATAAGGATAAAGCAGCTTCGCACCCCAAGCAAGATGTGAGAATAAATTTTGCTCTTGTTTTTTTGATATCACAATGCTTTGCCCAAAATATTTTTGACATTATCTTATATTCGGAAATTTTTGTAATACCGTTCAAACCGCAACATTTATCATAATTTTCCATCTCTATATATTCAAGATTTTCAGTATTTTCAAAAATCCATTTTATATCTTCAAAATTATCAATATTGCAAGGTTTATGGAAAGTGACTCTGAGCTTTTTCTTCAATATTGGTTTTAACTCATTTTCTCTAATATATTCAAAAATATTTCTTACTCTTAAACCTTCAATTCCATATCCTTTTAGAGTTTTTTCACAACTTGCACAAGTAGTTACAATATCCTTTATATCATATTTATTAATATGTTTAATAAAATTTTCTTTAAAACCTTCATAAGTATTTTTGTCACCCCTTACATAAAAAGGAATTCCACAACAATTAAAATCAGGACTTATTACTTCTATTCCGCAAGAATTAAGGATTTTGATAACAGCCCCGTTTCCCTTTAGCTTTCCGCTGCAGCCGCCAAAATATATAACTTTTTTATCAAATTTTTTGCTTTTTATTTTTCTGGAAAATAAACCTAAAAACTTAATTCCAAATCCAAAAACAAATATTTTTTGAAAAAAAGATACAAATTTTTCAAACCAATTATTCTTAAAATACTCAGCCTTAGCCGCTACAATAATATCGACAACATCAATTCCGCTCGGACAAAACTTCGAACACGCACCGCATTTTAAACACAAATCCAAATACTTATTAATTCTCGGTGACATCTTCAAATCACCTTTCAATAAGCCTTTCATCATAATGAATTGTCCGCGGGAAACCGTACAGTCGTTACCCGTAATTTTATAGATTGGACATACTGACTGACAAATTCCGCATTTTGAGCAGGAATGAATTTCTTCTTTATACTCAGCTAATGGCTTCATAATTATCATTTTAAAGCAAATAATTTTTGTAGTAAAATATCTGTAATTAAAGAACTTAATTGAAGTTCTCAAAAAAAGGAGTAAAAGAAATGTCTGCAACCGTACAACAATCACAAAAAGAATTGGATCGTCAATCTGCAATAAGAACAATTGATTCTGAAATCAAAGCAATTGAAGAGTTAAAGCATTCACTTGATGCAGCCAGCTTAACAAAAGCTCTCGATTATATGCAAAATGCTAAAGGCAGAATAATAATTACTGGTATGGGAAAATCCGGTCATATAGGTAAAAAGATTGCAGCATCTCTTGCTTCAACCGGCACTCCGTCATTCTTTGTCCACCCTGCAGAAGCAAGCCACGGTGATTTGGGTATGATAACAGAGGATGATGTGGTAATCGCAATTTCTAACAGCGGAGAGTCCAGAGAATTAATCGACATTCTTAATTACTGCAAGCGTTTTGGTATTACACTTATTTCAATAACAAAAAATCCAAACAGTTCTCTTGGTAAAGCCGGAGATATTGTTTTAACCTTACCAGACAACGGAGAAGCTTGTCCTTTAGGACTTGCGCCTACCAGTTCTACAACAGCTACACTTGTTTTAGGAGATATTTTAACAATAGGAATGCTTGAAAGAAAAGGCTTCTCCAAAGAAGATTTTAATGAAAGACATCCTGGCGGAAAGCTTGGTGCAATTTTGAAAAGAGTATCAGATCTTATGCACACAGGTCAAGAAATGCCACTTTTGGACGAAAATGCTAATATGCAGGCTGTCCTTCTTGAAATGACTTCTAAACGACTCGGCTGCGTCGGATTTATCAATTCTACTACAGGGGAACTTACAGGCATTTTAACAGATGGTGATTTAAGAAGATGCTTGTCTGCACAAATCCTGAGCGAAAAAGCAATTGATTTGATGACAAGAAACCCAAAAACAATTTCTCCAAAAGCAATGACTGCAGAAGCTTTAAAAATTATGCACGACA
This sequence comes from Candidatus Gastranaerophilales bacterium, assembly GCA_944324215.1. Lineage (GTDB taxonomy): Bacteria > Cyanobacteriota > Vampirovibrionia > Gastranaerophilales > Gastranaerophilaceae > CAG-196. The sequence goes on from CALUVP010000125.1 coordinate 10,172, forward strand.
AAAAGATTACAAACCTATTTGTTGTGGAAAATAATAAACCTGTCGGAGTAATTCATATTCACGACTTGCTTAATAACGGAGTTGCTTAAAAATGAATTTGGAAACAGAAAAAAAATTTGCAGCAGGATTATCAATTACCTCAAACGCAATAATTATACTTTTAAAAGTTATCGCCGGGATAATTTCAGGCAGCATAAGTATAATTTCAGAAGCAATCCACTCACTTTCGGATTTTCTGGCATCTGTTTTAACATTTTTTGCAGTCACAAGATCTTCTGAACCTGCAGACAAAGAACATCCTTTCGGACACGGAAAATACGAAGATATGTCAGGATTTATTGAAGGCGGATTAATTATTTTTGTGGGACTTTATATAATCTATGAAGCCTCTAACAAATTAATTTTTGGCTATGAAATAAAAGCCGAATCAAACCTTGGTATTTTTGCAATGGGATTTGCTATTGTTGCAAACTTTCTTGTTAGTAGATATCTTTTTCACGTTGCAAAAAAATCCGATTCAGTTTCACTATATGCTGACGCTCAACACCTTAGCACAGATATTTACTCGTCCTTAGGTGTTTTAGTCGGCTTAATTTTAATAAAAATAACCGGAATTACTGCCCTTGACCCGATTATTGCAATTGTGGTTGCTGTAATTATTTTAAAAGCAGGATTTTCAATTTCTAAAGATACCCTCAATAATCTTCTTGACGGTTCGATTCCTAATGAAGATATCCAAATAATAGAAAATATTATAAAAGAAAATGAAGTAATAAAAGGTTATAAGAATATAAAAGGCAGAAAGGCCGGACAATGCAAAGAAATTGAAATAACTTTATTGTTTAATCCGGATATGAAACTCCATTGCTGCCACTCGATATGCGACCAACTTGAAAATGAAATAAAAAAATCTCTAGGAAATGTTTCAATAGTAATTCATGCAGAACCAACATTATAATTTTAATTAGAAGATTCTTTGTTTTTATTACCTTTTTTCAGATAACTTTCATCTAAAAATAAAACAAAAGGCAGAATCAAAATTGCCGCAATTGCATAATATCTAAAGGTTTCAACATATCCCCATAAAGTAGCCTGTTGTCTTAAAAGTCCGTGAATTTGAGCTTGTGCCATATAAATAGCCGTCTGAGGATCAACCTGGGTAATAAAAGCAGAAGATAGAGCCTGAACTCTTTCTGAAAAAACCTGATTAGTATCCGTTAAGAATTTTATTAACATGTGCTGGTGAACTTGAGAAAATCTTGTAATCATAGTAGTAGCGATAGAAGTTCCAATCGCAGCACCAGTATTTTTGAGTAGATTTTGAACACCTGCCGCATTAGTTTGAGCTTCTTTAGGCAAAGTTGCACAAGAAATATTAGACAAAGGAACTAACCCCATAATCATTCCAAGCCCAAATACAAAATTTGGAAAAGCAATATCAGCCAAAGATATTGTAGTATTGATTTCACCTAGCATTAATCCTGAAATAGCAAGTGTAGATAACCCAATAATAACAATCGGACGAATACCTACTTTAGAAACAGCAATACCGCATAGGATTGACGCTAAAAAACATCCTGCACCGCGGGGAACCATGGAAAGACCACTTAGAAAAGCCGTATAACCCAATAGAGACTGTAACATAGATGGAAGAATTGACGCCGAAGACATCATTACAGCCATCAAAACAACTTGCCCCATAGTACCAATTAAGAAATTATGATTCTTTAATATAGTCAAATCTATCAAGCCGGTCTTCGTTTTTCCTTTTTTAACCTGAATAAACACAAATATAAGAAAGGATATAACTGATACTGTGAACAATTTGCATATCCAAGGTGCACCAAACCAATCCGCATCATTACCTTTGTCCAAAACAACCTGTAACGTTAACAGCCAAAGTGCAAGGAAAAAGAAGCCCGACATATCCATAGATACATTTTTTTGTTTTCTTGAATAAGGAGGTTCTTCAACATATTTATGTGACAAAAGAAACGCAATAATTCCAAAAGGAATATTTATAAAATAAATAAAAGGCCAAGACCAATTTTCAGTAATCCAACCACCTAATGCCGGCCCCATAATCGGAGCCATAATTACCCCTAAACCAAACACAGCCATTGCAGCTGATAATTTTTCTTTAGGGAAAATTTCAAAAATCATTGCCTGAGCAACCGGTAAAATTCCTCCACCTCCAATACCCTGCAAAATTCTTGAAAATAACATCATTGTCATCGAATTTGAAAGTCCACACAAAACCGATGCGATTGTAAAAATAACAATACTCAACATGAAATATTGTTTTCTTCCCATTAACTTACTAAAAAAATCAACCGCAGGAATAACAATACCACTTGCTACCAAATAACTCGTGATAATCCAAGTTGATTCATTATGGCTTATAGAAAAAGAGCCCGCCATATAAGGCAACGCAACGTTTGAAATAGTTTCATCAAGAGCAAACATAAAAATAGAAATCATCAGGGGAACCATCGTCACCCAAGGATTTAACTTAAACTTCCACTCTTCTTGTGCTGCAGCCTGCCCCATAATTTTATGTTCCTTTTACCACGTGTAGAAATATCAACACGTAAATTAAACCACACAAAAACAGTTTTTGCAAGTGCCATTTAATTGAACTTAATATTATACTTCTCCATCGCACTTTGACGAATCAATTTAAGGTTTCGAATAACACTTTCTACATCTATGTTCAAGCACTCATTGGCTTCTTTTATGTGTTCATCAAGGGCATCAGTTATCTTTTTATACAACTCCATTCCAGAAGGAGTAATTGCACTTTCCATAATAATTTTAGAACCTTGATTAGCAGGATTTCTTGTTATAAAGCCTTTTTCTTCAAGAGATTTTAAGAATTTACCTGTATGAGCTCTACCTTTAAGAATAAGTTTTGCAAGTTCAATCTGGATAATCCCAGGGTACATATACAAACAATCCAAAATAGTATACTCTTCCTGATTAATCGGAAAATTATTTTGCTCAAAAAAATACCTTGCAGCCTCATGTAAAACTCTTGAAGTCAATTCTAATTCATAAGGTAAAGATTGTGTATAATGTTTCATATTGCCTCTATTTATCACCTTCACACAAAGCTTTCATTTCTTTAATTGCCTGCTCTAACCCAACAAAAATCGAACGAGCGATTATTGAATGTCCGATATTTAATTCCACTAAATTAGGTATTTCGTGCATTCTATGAACATTCTGATAATTAAGCCCGTGTCCTGCATTTACCTTTAATCCAAAATTCTGAGCAAAAATCGCAGCACCTTTCAAATCCTCAAATGCTTTTTCCTCATCCATAGTTCCAAAAGCCTCTGAATACCTTCCGGTATGAAGTTCTATAAAAGGAGCACCTGTCTTTGAAACAGCCGAAATTTGGTTTATATCAGGATCTATAAAGAAACTTACTTCAATTTTTTTCTCAATCAAAGGTTTTACAAACTCTATTGCCCGATTCAATTGTCCTGCAACATCCAATCCGCCTTCAGTAGTTAATTCCTGTCTTTTTTCAGGAACAATACAAACAGCATGCGGTCTCAAACGCAGGGCAATTTCTTGCATCTCATCAGTCATCGCCATCTCTAAATTTAATCTAACTCTAGGCAGCATTCTAATTGCTTCGACATCTGCATCTTTTATATGGCGCCTATCTTCTCTTAAATGCGTAGTAATTGATTCAACCTTACAGTCCTTACAAATTCTTGCTGCAGCTATCACATCAGGCTCATTTCCACCTCTTGCATTCCTTAAAGTAGCTACATGATCTATATTTACACCTAATAACATTCTATTTACTCCTCAAACTCTTTATTTTATTAATTTTTAATAGTGCCGTATACGTAGGCAATATTGTAATATCATTATCCGCCGATTTAGAAATATATTCAACAGCTTTTTCGATTTGAGAAATTATTCTAATCTGCTTTTCAGAAATTCCTGCATACTTTAGTCTTAAAGCCATATCATTAGCTCTAATTCCAGACACAACAATTTCATTTTTATTATTCGCCAACAATTCAAAATTAGCGTCCCAAAGCCAAGAAACATCTCTTCCGTCAGCATAATTATCATTTATTATAATTAATAAGTTTGAATCTCTACTAACTGTTTTTAAAACCTCATTTGCACCAATCGGATTTTTAATTAAATGAATAAGAGTCCTTTTTCCGTTTAAAAACTTAACTTCGCTTCTTCCAAAAGCAACTTTAAATGATTTCAAACTCTCTACAATATTACCTATTCCAAGCTCCAAACACAATGAAATAGCCGCAAGAGCGTTGTAAGCATTATATAAACCCACAAGAGGAATTTCATAATTTACATCATTAATTTTTAAAATAGAATAATCTTTGTATAAAGTAACATCTGCGCTATATTTCGGCTCAGGTCTCCTGTATCCGCAATCACAATAATAATGCCCCTGCTGTGCAAAGAATTTCTTTTCGTACATAAGAGGTTTACCGCAAGGACAATTAAAAGCCTCTTCCGTTACAGATTTTGTCTTTAAGCTTTCATCAGCATAATAAACATTATCTATTCCATAAAATATTTTATTCTTACCTTCAAACGAAGCCACCAGAGGATCATCAGCATTCAGAAACAAAGTTATGTCAGGCTTCTTATCAATTCCTTCTTGAATAAGCCTCTTTGTCGTTGCAAGTTCTCCGTATCTGTCCAGCTGATCCCGAAAAAGGTTTGTAACAACAAGATAATCAGCCTCAAATTGGTTATATATTTTAGATAAATAAGCTTCATCAGATTCTATAACGGAATAATCCGTTTTGATAAAAGGATTCAAAGAAACAGAAAGCGCATTAACAACCCCTGTAAGCATATTTGCTCCCATAGCATTATTCACAACAGTTGCACCGTTATTCTTTATCAAATGAGTAATCAAACCGGATGTTGTCGTTTTTCCGTTTGTTCCGGTAACATTTATTTTAGTCTTGATGAACTTATTGCAGCTTTCTAAAAAATCAGGTGATATCTTAAGAACAATTCTTCCGATAATAGATGTTCCAGACGACAACCTAGTTATTTTCAAAAAAGTGCTGATAGTTCTTGCAACAATTAATGACAAATAAAAACTCATCCTAAATCTTTTTCCCCCACTAAACTAGATGTTAAATAATCCTTCAAGTGTATTTCTTTTTAAAACATTATAAAATATAATCATAAAATAATACAATATATAAAAAGGAAAAATGATATTTACAATTTTTACAGCTGTAGTCTTTGTTGCAGAAATCATAATAACAGTAAGCATATTGTCAAAACTAATCCAATTAGACAAATGGATTTTATCGTCCAATGATTTAATTATCGAAGCAAATCCAAAAATAAAAGATGTTTGCAAGCTATGCCACGGAATTTCCTCACAAATAGCCGAGCTTGCGCCGGTATTTATAGAAAATTTAAAAGAATTGAGAAATAAAATAGTTCTAACAAAAATAAAAGGACTGATAGCATTAATTTTATTTTGGAGCATAAATATCAAAGTAATGAAGAAATTTAAAAAAAGTAAAATAATAAAAGCAGCTATCAAGGGTTTATCGCTTTTAGAAAACATGGTATAATAAGTAGGCAAAATAAAAGAGAAAAGAGGTATATTATGAGCAAAGACAAATCTTCATTCGGCTTCGGAATGGGACTATTAGCCGGTGTGATTGGAGGCATAATCGCAGGAGTATTGTATGCACCTCGTCCAGGTTCAGAAATGAGAGCTAAAGTAAAAGAAACGGTATATGATTTGGCAGAAAAGCACTCTCCTGCAGTAAATGAAGCAAAAAAGCAAGCAATTGAGTCAATAGACTTATTAAGATATAAGCTTGAAAGACAATATAAAAAATTCTCAAACATGTTAAAATCAAAAAAAATGAGAAAAGCAAAAGAGCTTGAAGACGTATCAGATTATGACTTTAACTAAATAATAACCAGAGGAAAATAAATGGAAACATCACACTTATATCAAAGTTTAACTTTTTTAGCATACGCAACAGGTGCAATAGTAATTCTTGTTGGCGGCATGCTATTTAAAGTTTTGTTTGACTTATCCAAACTTACCAAAAACATAAATGAAACCACAGAAATAGTAAAAAATGAATTAACACCTACACTCAAAAATATCAATAAATCCGTAGAAATAGTAAGCGGAATTATTATAAAAACAGACGAAGGTGTTAATAAGGTAAAAAATTTCCTAAGAAAAACCCCATTGAACATATTAGGAAAACTATCAGTTGCAACCGGAACAGTCGCAAAAGGTTTTATGAGCGGTCTGAGTACAGCCTTTAAGTTTTTTGCTAAAAAGAAGTAAACCAATCAGTCAATACAAAAAGTGAAAGAAAAAGTTAAACTACAAAAGAAGGAGAAAATAATATGTCAGTAATGAAATTTTTAGCAGGTTTTGCAGTAGGTGCAACAATAGGTGCAATAGCAGGTGTTCTACTAGCACCAAAATCAGGTGCAGAAACCAGAGAAATGATAGGCGAAATGGCATCTGATGTGGCAAGAAAAACAGACGAAACAGTAAAAGATCTACAAAGAAGAGCAGACAATATTGTTTCCGATGTACAAGAAAAAAGTGAAGAGATTATGGGCAAAATCCAAGACATGTTGAACAAACAAAAAGAAGGATTAGAAAACTAATCTAAAGAAGACCCAAAAACGAAAAAGAGAGTGCATAGAAAAAAGTACTCTCTTTTTGTTTGACTTAAAAAGATGTTTATATTATCATTGTTTTGTTGAAAATTAAATAATCCGCATGCCCTTGTGGCACTCTGCCGAACAAAAGTTGACTAGCGGAAACGAGCAGAGGGTGATGGTGTAGCCAAACCCGTTTAATGCGAGTTTCCAAGAAAATGTCAAGTTTTGTGAGAGGGGAGGTAGACGCAGTCTATCGATTCCGCAGCAGAGAAGATGAAAATTAAATAATCCGCATGCCCTTGTGGCGGAATCGGTAGACGCGTTGGACTTAAAATCCAATCGGGGTTCTCCCTCGGTGCCAGTTCAAGTCTGGCCAAGGGCAATTTAAAAGAGACTTATCTTTGGATAGGTCTTTTTTTTGTGCCCTTTTTACACGCGAGCCTTATTAGGCTCTTGTGTGCCAGACAGCTACTGGGCAATCAAAGATTGCTACGTCGCTGACGTTAAGTAAAGTCCTCAGTTCACCGACTCCCGTCGCTGAATTCGGACTTTGCTCCGAGCTTGCGCTTTTTCAAGTCTGGCCAAGGGCAATTTAAAAAAGGCTTACCTTCGGGTAGGTCTTTTTTTTGTGCCCTTTGTACACGCGAGCCTTTTTTATATTATCTTTTTCAATCAACTCTACTTCTTAGCAAATTTTTTTTTACGGTTTTTTATATTCTTGCTATGAAAATTTACAATAACACTATCCTCAATAACCAATACCATAACTATACAGGTAGTAAGAGTGTTGCTCAAACTTACAATCCAAATTATCTGACTAATAATAGAATTACATTTAAATCTTCTAAGATTATTAACCTGCCTGAGTGCATTTTATCGAAATGTAAGGCTACTATTAAAAAGATTTTACCAAATAATGATATAAAACCAAAAGACTTAATGGACTTGCCGGAAATGCGTATATTAGAAATTTGCAAAAATGCACTATCAAAAAAAGTTCCTCTTGGACAAGGACAAGAAGCTACAGTATACAAAATTGAAGAATTTCCAAGAGAATACTGTATAAGAGAAGACAGACGAGTTGCTACAGATTATGATAATTTGAAGTTAAATTACAAACTCGATAAATTTGATAAAGCCAATTTTGTGATTGCAAAACTTGGAGAAGGACTTACTTTATTAAAATATATTTCTGGAATTCCACTAAAAATCATGAGAAATTCTGATACGATTTCTGGAATAAAAGTGAAAGAATCAATGCAAGAACTTATTGCAAATAATTTTCCTGAAGAATCATTCATAAAGGTCATTGACCAAATCGAGAATAATAGAAAAAATGGTATAATTTTCGATAGAAAAGGAGAAAACCTTTTAGTAGATCCCATGATTCAGGAAATTACAGCTATCGATTTTAGTCCGAAATTTAACGATATCGAATATAATCCAATCTCCTACATCTATCACGCATTGGATGTCGATGGAACGCCTTTTGCGCCTAAGGTTTTGGGTAAACTTATAAATGCTTATGCAGAAAGACTAAAAACCTGTTCTTTAAAAGATTTAAATCTGGATGTTTTAGATAAAAACTTCTACTGTAGAGGTTTTATGGATGATGCATTTAATAATTTTAAAGACAGAGAACTCTTAGAAAAATGTCGGTCTATGTTGTTTGACGATTTACTTGAAGCTAAAAAAACAATGTCTGAAAAAGAATTTAGCAACCAAGTTGACTATTTCAAATTTGAAATAGAAAATTTGCTAATTGATCCCCTTGAAATACCAAGAGAAGAGATTTTCTAAAATAGCGACTTTAGACCCAAAGCAATTAACAAAATACCTGCCGAAACTTCAAGTGGTTTTGTCGGCAGGTGTTTTAACTTACCGCCCAAATAAAATCCTAAAGAAGAGTTCAGAAATGTTATCAAAGCAATTAATATAGCAGGTTTAAGAATTCTATTTCCAAATAAAGACAGTGAAATTCCGGCAGAAAAAGCATCTATACTTGTAGCAATCCCAACTAATAATAAACATTTTGCATCAATACACAAAGGCTTTTCTTTATACTTTTCAAAAGCTTCAATAATAAACTTAACTCCAAGATAAGTAAATATTAGAAATACAATCAATCCTGCAAAAGGTTCTATAAAAGATTTCACAAACCCTGTAAGGAAATACCCGATTACAGGCATTACCCCTTGGAAAAACCCTGTAGAGCATGCCAGAAGCATAGAATTTTTGAATTTCTTTTCACTAAATACAAGCCCGTAAGAAAAAGAAACAACGCACGCATCTATTGATAAAGCTAAAGTCAATAAGAATATTTCAAAATAAGACACTAAGCTCTCCTGATAAAATTAAAATACGTCAGTTTTGATAGGATTTTTGAATTTTGTAATACTTCCTTGGAATAGAAGTTTTACCGTACCTACAGGGCCGTTTCTGTGTTTTGCAATAATAATTTCTGCTTCACCCTTATTAGCAGCCTTTTCAGCCTGTTCCTCATCATCATTAGCATTTTTATAATACTCATCACGATAAATAAACATAACAATATCAGCATCCTGTTCAATAGAACCTGATTCTCTCAAGTCAGAAAGCATAGGACGCTTATCCGTTCTGCTCTCTACTGCACGAGATAACTGAGATAAAGCGATAATAGGAACGTTGAGTTCTTTTGCCAGAATTTTCAAACCTCTTGAAATGCTTGAGATTTGCTGCATTCTATCTTCTCTTCCCGTTCCTTCAATCAATTGAAGATAGTCAATAACAATAAGTCCCAAATTTTTCTCAGCCATAGCTAATCTTCTGCATTTAGCTCTCAAATCCGTAATCGTACAGCCAGCAGTATCATCAATATAAATAGGAGCTTCAGAAAAACTGTTCATGGCAACAGCGAGCTTCTCCCAATCTTTTGCTTGCATATTACCTGTTTTAAGTCTTTGAGTATCAACTTCAGCTTCCGAGCACAACAAACGTTGAACAAGCTGTTTCTTTGACATTTCCAAAGAAAATATTGCAACCGGAGTATTCGCCCTCAAAGCAACATTCTGAGCAATATTGAGCGCAAAAGCCGTTTTACCCATCGCCGGACGCGCTGCTAATATTATTAAATCAGATTTTTGAAGCCCGTTCATCATGGTATCCAAATCATAAAAGCTTGTCGCAACGCCGGTTAATTGACCTTTATTATTATATCTTTCCTCAATTTCCGCATAAGTATCATAAACCAAATCTTTTATCGGAGAGAGTGATTTTGAAGCTTTTTGAGATGCAATATCAAAAATTAATTTCTCCGCCTGCTCTAAAGACTCTTCTATGGGATTCATATCATAACCAGAAGATACTATCTCTGAGCCGGCATTGATAAGAGAACGTTTTATAGCTTTTTCCTGAACGATTTTTGCGTAGTACTCGACATTAGCAGTAGTAATAGTCTTATAACTTAAATCATTAATAAAAGCTCTTCCGCCGACCAACTCAAGTTTTTGATTTATATTCAAAACATCTGATACAGATACAATATCAATTTTATCTTCGCCGTTATAAAGTTGAAGCATCGCATCATAAACATACCTATGCGCAGGTTTATAAAAAGATTCCGGCTTAATGTGCTCTACAACTTTATTCATACAACTCGGACTAACAAGAATTGCACCCAAAATTGCTTCTTCTGCATCAAGATTTTGAGGCATTAACTGTGACAAATCTTCCGATTGTTTTTTCTTATTATTTACGGCTGTAACAGGCATAACTTTCTCCCATATATCCCCTACAATTTATAAGAGTAGCAGTAATAATAAACATGTTCAATTAAATTTAACAAATCTTATCAGTTTATAAATTTTACTACTTCAAACAGATGATATTTCATCTTAAAAACTAAAGAAAAATAAAAATTAGCCGATAGGTTAGATATGGAAAACCGAAGAGGTTTTTCATACCTCCTCCCCAAGTCTGGTAGCCGTTCTCTAAAGAAACGGCTTTTTTTTTGCTAAGCCAAAACTTTGTCCGGGAAATTTGCAATAGCATAATTCATTGTGTTAGTTACTCTGTTGTTCCAACCCCTGATAAACTTATTTTGACTAGGATCTCTTCGAACAATACTTGCATAGAAATCTCTTCTTAATTGTTCCAATTTTTTTATATCACCGCCACTTTTCTTGAATAACTCCTTCGCTTTTGCCGGACCTGAGTTTACAGCAATATCAAATACAACAAGAGCAACTTGAGGATTATCTATTTTATCTGCACCACTACTTGTAAATATTTCATAATAAATATCCTTTATTTCTTTTTGAGAAATTTTACTTACATCTTGCGTTACTAGCCCATTATTTCGTCTATAACCATCATAAGTTTTCTGCGTTACACCTCTATAAGTTCGTCCGCCTCGATCCACAGGATCATCAGACAAGCCACCTTCTGTACCTAGAATGTAATTTAACATTTTATCAAAATATTTATCATTTACAGATTCTCCAGTCATTTTTGCTGGTCTTACAGAGCCCTCATCATTTGAAGCTACTGCAAGGGAGCCACCTTGAGTCGAATCATCTGCTCTTTTTTTACTTGCAGAAAAAGTCTTACCACTTGCTTCGCTCTGTCCTTCTGGATTTTCAGCTGCATCTAAACCTGCAGAAAATGTAATACTTTTCTGGAAAGTATCACCTAAAATATTGTTGAAAGGATTACTGTAATAATTATTATAAATATTCTGCTGCCAATTATCTGTTGGAAATAACTTTTCCAGATCAAATTTAAAACTATTCATTTGTGGCATTGGAAAATCCTGCATCATTGGGAAAATACTATTCGTGAACATAACATCTGGATAAGTATAAAGGTTCATTTGAGAGGGGAAAAAGCAGGAATTTAAAGGATTACACCAACTATTAAAAGACCACCCCCAATTCATACAGCCCAAAAACGGATTGTTATTAAACATTCCGTGCATAAAACCGTGTGTAAAATTGTCCCAGAAATTATTCGCGCTCATAAATATCCCTGTTATGTCCCTTGTATATATATAAAGTATTTATTATTCACAAAATTGCTCTTTTTGTAAACAAAAAGTTACATTTTAGCTTAATTTACCAGATACATATTTTCTGCTATAATGAGAAAATAGGAGAGAAGGAGAACTATGAATAAAAATCAATCAATCGGGATGTACGTAATCTTGGGTATTATGATCTTAGCATTTATTTCAATGCTTTTCTCTGGCCCAACTTCCAGTACACAGGAATTATCATATACAAACTTTATACAAAAAGTTGAAAATAAAGAAATTAAAAGCGTTGATATTGGAAAAGACTCTTTAATAGCTCTGCCTGTGAAACAACCTGAAGCAAAAAAATCTAACACAAATCCTTTTTATGGAGAAGTTAAACCGCCTAAATTGCAATACAAAGTACTTTTACCAGAAAACTCAGATGTTTTAACAAAACTTGAGGAAAATGATGTAGAAGTTAGTGCAAAACGTTCAAGTGATTCTAATTCAGCTTTCAGCATGGGATCATCATTAATAACAATACTCCTCGTTTTAGGTTTTATTATGCTTATCATAAAATCTATTCAAGCTGGTGGAGCTCAAGCAATGTCGTTTGGCAAGAGCCGTGCCAAAATGCTTATGGACAACAAGGTTAAAACAACTTTTGCAGATGTTGCCGGTATTGACGAAGAAAGGAAAGAGCTTGAAGAAATTGTAGATTTCTTAAAACATTCGGACAAATACGTAAAACTCGGTGCAAAAATTCCAAAAGGCGTTCTGCTTGTTGGTGCGCCTGGTACAGGTAAAACCTTGATGGCAAAAGCTGTTGCTGGAGAAGCCGGAGTTCCGTTCTTCTCTATAAGCGGTTCTGATTTTGTTGAAATGTTTGTAGGTGTTGGTGCTTCTCGTGTAAGAGATTTGTTTGAACAGGCAAAAAAACACCAACCTTGTATAGTATTCATTGATGAAATCGATGCTGTAGGTCGCCAAAGAGGCGCAGGTTTAGGCGGCGGACACGATGAAAGAGAACAAACTCTTAACCAGTTACTTGTTGAGATGGATGGTTTCGACGAAAATACTAACATCATAATTCTTGCTGCTACCAACAGACCTGATATTTTGGATAATGCCCTTTTACGTCCGGGCAGATTTGATAGACAAATTGTCATCAACAAGCCAGACGTTTTAGGAAGAGAGCAAATTTTGAATGTTCACGCAAAAAATAAACCTCTTTCAAAGGAAGTTGATTTAAAAACTCTTGCAAAACGTACACCAGGATTTACTGGAGCTGATTTGCAAAATCTTCTTAACGAAGCAGCATTACTAGCTGCAAGACATGATAAATCAGAAATCGAAATGCCTGATTTGGAAGAAGCTATTGATAAGGTTATGGCGGGTCCTGAGAAGAAAAGCAGAATTATTTCTGATGAAGAAAAGGAAAACACAGCTTATCACGAAGTTGGTCACGCATTACTTGCAAAACTTCTTAAAAACTGTGATCCTTTGCACAAAGTTTCTATCATTCCTCGCGGTATGGCTCTTGGTATCACACTTACATTACCTGAAAAAGATCATTTAACTATGCGCAAAAATCAATTGCTTGATAGAATTACCATGATTCTTGGGGGGCGCGTTGCTGAAGAACTTATTTACGGAAAGGATAACGTAACAACAGGAGCATCTAATGATTTGGAAAAAGTTTCTGCTCTTGCAAGAAGTATGGTCACAACTTACGGAATGAGCGAAAAAATGGGTAATCTTGCTTATGGCAAAGAACAAGAACACATTTTCATGGGCAGAAATTTCGGCAACACAAGAGACTTTTCAGAAGAAATCGCTGCTGATATCGATAAAGAAGTTAAGAAAATAGTTGATAATCAATATGAACAGGCAAAAAAACTACTTAACGATAATAGAGATATGCTAGAACATATTTCAAAAAATCTTCTTGAAAAAGAAACATTGGATGAAAAAGAATTTGAAGATTTAATGAAAGAAGTTCGCATTCAAAGAGGAGAAATTCCTGCAGAAACTCCTGAAAATAATAATGAAAATAATGAAGAAAACAATAACGGAGAAGAAAATAATGGATAGAGATGAACTTATTTTCAATGAATATAAACTTTACTCTAAACAAAAAGAAAATTTTATTGACAGAAATTTTAAAACAAACAAGTTTTACATGGCATCTGTTTTCGTGATTGTAATTGCAATGATTTACACAGGAAATATTATTTTCTTAAAAACTATATCTGCAACATTAGTCTTTGCAATAATGGGAATTTCTATTAGCACACTTTGGTGGATGAATGTTGATTCTTATAATACTCTGATTAAGATTAAATACGCGAATGTTATAGAGAAAATTGAACAAAAATTTCCGGTAAAACCTTTCACTGATGAATACCAAGGCATCGATGAATATCGTAATAATAAAGTGTTTATGTTCTCTGATATTCAAAAATTAATTGCCTCAATTTTTGCTCTTTTCTTCTTTGCAGTATGCGTAAGTGAACTCTCACCAATTGTTATGACTATTTTTAACAAAATTTTAGCAGCTGTTTTAAAAATTAAAAGCGGAATTTAAGAGAAAGGGAAAAAATGAGCCGTCAAAAGGAATATGGAGTAGCTTTAAACTGGAATTATGTAATTGTATCTTTGGTTGTTTTTGTTGTACTTACGGTTTTAGTACTTTATATGCCAAATCTGACAACATTTGACGCTAATGTTTTACATTCAATCAGACTAGCACTTTCACCATATCCTGTTTATATTGCAAGCTTTATATCAGAATTTGGACGCTCGTATCACATGGTGTGGCCTCAAATTGCAGCGTGTAGTGTCTTGATTTCCGAAAAAAGATATATGAAATCTTTTCTTTTGATATTTTTTACTCAAGCAAGCTTTGTTGCTACTGATGCTGTAAAAAATTTTGTTTGCAGAGAAAGACCTACCGCCTATGAAGGTTTTAGTTTTCCTTCCGGTCATTCTTCAACTACAATGTGCTTCTATGGAATTTTAATATACCTTGTTTTGCACTATGCAAAATCTGATTTCTGGAGATATTTCCTCGTTACTTTATTTGGTGTTTGGATTTTACTTGTTGGAATTTCAAGGCTTTGGCTTGGAGTTCATTATCCGATTGACGTTATTGCAGGAATGTTTTTGGGATTTTTGTTGGTAAATTTATACATTATAGTTTCAAAAGCACTTAGTAAATAAGATTTACATACTCCTATTTTAGCTTTCGACAAATTTGAGCATGTATCTTGTACAGTCTTTTGAATTATGACTTTGATTTGCTATTTTCCAACACTCTTCTACAACTTTTTTATAAGCTTCTTGGTCTTCAAGATAACTTTCAACTTTAAAAATCAAATCAGAAAAGTCTTCATAAAAAGGTAAGTGCCCGTCAAATAAAGCTAATTCTTCTCTGTAATCACTTATCATAAGTCTTTTACAAGCAATCGTTTGAAAGGTTCTGTAATTAAGAGAAGAAATCCCTTGAGAGTGCATATTAAAAACTATTTTAGAATTATTTATAGCCTTTGCCATATCTTCTTCATTGTCAATAAACCCCCTGTAACATAAGTCAATTAATTCAGGATAATTAGCTCTGCTTCTTGCATCTTTATAGTGCCTATCTATAGCAAACCAAGCTATATTAAACTGAGGTAACTTGCTAACAAGTTCTTCAAAAAAACTCAAACGATAATCCGTATCAAGTCTTCCTGCAAACATCAAATCAAACTCAGGCTTTACCTTCATATCCTTATAAATATCAAAATTAACAAAATGCGGAAGATACGTTATATTTTTAAAAGATTCGTAACCCGTAAGAACTCTATCCCAATAAAAAGTGTAATTATCATCATCTTCAAGATACGGTAAATACTTTTCCCACTCAGGACCTGAAGTTTTACTTCTTAAATCATCAGAAAAATAGTTGATAGACGGTACAGACAAATTATTATCAATTTTTATTTTTAATCCTGAATAATCATAACCGCAAATATAATCAAATTTTCTTTTCAAAACCTGATTCAAATTTTCATCAAACAATTCATCAAATACAATAACATCGCAGTCATTTTGCTTAAAACCATCTATGATACTGTTCATAGTAAGCCTACCACCAATACTCACAGGAAGTATAGCTAAAATCTTTTTCTTACACTTTCTCATCTCATTAGTATTTTAACATTTTTCTCAGAGCTTTACAAGAAAGTCCCCTTTTTGTATACTAGAGTGGTGAAATTTCATAATTTTTGTAGAGTTAAAGTAAGATAAAGAAAATAAAAGTCTTTTTGCTTACTTTTTCTACAGAAACAAACGAAAGACAAAAAACTTGTAGAGTTAAAGTAAGATAAAGAAATGAAAAGTCTTTTTGCTTACTTTTTCTACAGAAAAAGTAAGCGTCTGTAGCTCAGTAGGATAGAGCGGAGGTTTCCTAAACCTTGTCTGCCGTGGGTTCGACTCCCTCCAGGCGCATTTATTTCTTCAAAAACCCTGTATTTTGGAGTCGAACCGCATTCTTGCTCTGCAAGAACGGGGTTCTTACCTCTCACAAAACGTGACATTTAGTCACCTTTTGTTCGGCAGAGTCTCCAGGCGCACCAAATAAAAAAAGCCATCCTATGATGGCTTTTTTCATTTGGCTATTGTTTCTGATAGGAAACAGAACCCACACAAGGGATTTATCCTCGTCAGTGGGTTCGACGCGAGTGAGCTGAGGGCGAAGTTCTGCCGGTAAAATGTCTTTGACATTGCAGACGGCAGACGCAGACCCGTTATACGCGAACGAGCAAGACACTCCCTCCAGGCGCATTTTTATTTTTTAGCTTTATGTTAAAGAGCCAAACCATAACTCTTTAGAAAAATCTTAAAATTGAGTTTCCTTGTATAAATTAGTCATTCTATAATGAAACTCAATATCCTATTACTGTAATTTGGTATATCAAGTCCTATAATTTCTTATCTTTAGCATTAAAGTGAATAAGTTTGTAATACCCCTTTTCTCGGGGAAACAAAAGTCTAACAAATATTCAATTAAGCTAAAATCTATATTATAAAAGCTTTTACAAAAAGACTCTTTTTATTTCCCCAAAAATATTGCATTAGATATTAAGAAATGCAAAATTTTGTATTCTGATTAAAATTCTTTTAGTAATTTAGTACAATTTTTTTGTACAATGGATAAAATGTTTTTCCCGATTTCATTTCCAAAGCTATTTATAACACCACTAACAATATCCGGAAGAGTTTCACATTGATTTTTTATCACTTTTTTTACTTGAGTAAAGTTGATATTATTTTCCTCGGCTAAATTTTCAAAGTGTCTTAACAATATCTCATTATGTTTATAATGTCCGCCAATTTTCATTGCCATTTTATTTGATAATTCAGGATAAACTTCAGAGCAGAGAATATCGTATGCTGTTGCAAATTTTATTTCACCACTGTCATAATGAAGTATAGAAAAATTCTTACCCTGAGCGTCATTGTTTCCTATTAAATAATTAAAAATTATTAATTGAATAAACTGATTAATTGCAACAGCAGGCTGAGAGGTCGCTCTTAAAATTTCAAAACATCTTTTAAAATCCACTCCACCTTCTGATTGGTATTTATATGCACTTGGAATATTAGAAGCCTGACAAAAATCTTCTTGATGAATTCTTTTTA
>CALUVP010000126.1 GCA_944324215.1 Candidatus Gastranaerophilales bacterium
TTTTCAGCAGTTCGCGAAAATCTTCCCCGACGAAATTCACAACATTGTGGCGACATTCCCCAACCTCTACGCATTGCGCAAAGAAAGCAACGGCACTTACGTTTTGCTGAAAGAAGTCTATCCAGACACTGAGGCGGAGCAAGCCCCCGATGCTGAAGCCGAGGATGACGATATGCCCTTTTAGAAGCTTTAGACTTTAGACCGCATAGCAAAGAGAGCCAGATTAAAAGTCTGCGCTCTTTTTTATTTTTGCGCTTGGTTGCGCAATGCTTTTAGGGAAAGAATTTTTAGCCTATTTTTACTTGCGAGTCTAAAGTCTAAAACGTCTAAAGTATGTACTACGGGGGGTATAAAAGGAATCTATTAAACGCCGACACACGGCAGGGACGTTCGGCAGACCGCTTTCTTCTTTCGACAGGTATTTTTCAAATGTCCCATACTTTTTCTTTTAAACAGCCGTAATCCCAGTAGAATAGCGCATTTTCAGACATTGCTTATAGCGGGAAATCAGAGGGAAATGTCCATTTTTATGGGGCGCAAATACGCATTGCCCTAATAATATGCAAGTTGCGAAATAAAAATGTTACACCCTTCTATCAACAAACAAAACTATCGCGACACCTTAGGCAAAATTAGAAACGCATACGCAAAGAAAAGTTCCTAAATTACCTTTTTGAATAAATCTTTAAAAGATTCATACATTCCGTAGAAGGTTCAACTGGACAAGTCGCCTCAAAATTTTGAATTGCTATCTTTTTTTTCTCCTCATTAGCAAGCGGGATATCTTCTCTTTCTTTTAGATAAAAATCTAATAGAAAACGTACATTTTTGGATTGTGCCTTCCACTTTTCTTTATTAAAATTATTAGTAGATATTATATCATCTGCAAATCTTTTCTCTTCATCAGATAATTTCAGATAGGCATTTCTCCATTTTTGCGTAAGCCCATTTAACTCAGCGTCCCAACGCTTTATAATAAAGGCTTCGGGCATACGAATTAATTCTAAAAATTCTGATTCATTTCTACCAAAGGCCTTAAAGAAAAACGTTCTTCCTTTCCCGATTTTACCATGAGTTGAATTTAATATAGCCTGCACGGTTCTAATCGCTTTTCGGTTCCAATGTGGAACTGCAATATAGTCCCTATTGGTAAACCATTTCTCGTCCATAATTGGATGATATTTCATTGGGAAAGAATATATGTTTACATTAAGCGCATCGCAAAGGTCTATATTCAACAACAATCTATTATATAAATCTTCAGGTTTATCTCTAAAATTATAAAGAAGATAATTTGACATATGGCGAATCCCATATTCGCTCGCCAATTTTATAGCATTGACATAATGTTTTCGAGTTGCCCAATTATCAAAAGCAATACGTAATGGACGTATATTTATTTTTGCAAGCTTAGAAATCCTTTCTGGAGTAGCAAGGCGAGCATCCATGCCTTGATTGAAATCAACATATCGAACTATTGGTTTCTTAAAAAGTGTTTTTTCGTAGTCTGATTTAATCTCTTTGTATACATCCAAGATTGAATCTTTTGTTGCCGTATAGTCATGCAATAATCCATTATTTAAAAGCAAAGAATATATACGCGTATAAGCATCTCCTTTTAATTTTGATACAAATTCATTAAGTATTCGTACCGCAAGCCTAATATACGCTCGATCATTCCATCCATCTTCTAATTGTTGTATAGCAATTCTTAACGGAGCTGGTGGTATATATTTTGCATCCTTTGCAAATCCCAGTTCGCATATTTCATCTATAATATCTCCAAATTTGTCAGACGCAAAAACATTGTTATCTAAAAGTAATAAATGTCGCTGTTCTCCAAACCGTTCTATTGTTGCATTAATTCGCTCTTTTAACGGTATGTAATTCTTGTATTTTGGCTCTAATATCGGGACGGCACAAAAAGGGCATTTATTTATACATCCCCTCGTTGTATATCCATAATATGCGTCTGTCGCAGGATAACGATAATCTATTTCTTCCAAAATAGAATAGTCTAATGGAAGGTTATCAATAATTGTTTTTTTATACGGCGAAGGAAGTTCTTTATCTCCCTTGTATTTTGAAATATTTAGACATCCGACATGAGGTTTTATTCCTGTCGCTTTTTCCACAGCTTTTGGGACTACGGATGCCATTACGCCCCCGATACGAACATCCTTACACAATCTTTTAGCAAATTCAATAGTTTGAATGGTTATATCCCAATAAAATGTGAAGAGGGTTGTAACATAAACGATATCCCAATGCGGTTTTGCATAATATCCATCATTGCGAAATATATCATAGTAGCTATTCAATAAAAGCTCTGCTAAAGGTTGTTCATTTAAGATATTTTCAAAAATTGAATCTGGTTCAACTTTTCCAGAACGAATATATTTCTTAATCTCTGGGATATGTTCCTTCCAATTAAAATCCTTTATACCTGTTTGAATATTGATTTCATTTAATTTTTTTAGTAAATCGAACACAAGTTCTGAAATTATAAAATCAGAGAATTCCCCCTTGAAAAATACAACATCATCACCTTGCAAGCGATGGTACATTGCAATTTTCATCAATCCCATTGGGGGATATTTATTGTGATAATTTGGCTCTAATAAGAGAATACGACGTCGCTTCATATCTTATGCGAATTTCTTCACAATTGCATCACATAGCAACTTGGCCTGATTTTCGTCTAATATCGATGTAGAATTAATAACTTCAAACACTTTTCTTAATACACGACGCCCGTCTTTACTTAGTTTATCCTTAACAAATTCCTTACGCCCTTGCTTTTGGTTCCCCGCAATATTGATATTAGGTTGTACTGGTACAGGTAATATTTCTGATTCGAATTTTTCAACTATTTTACTCAAAGCAGAATTACCTACAGATTTCTTCTTTATATTATCAATTGTCTTTTGTGCAGCAGGGACTTGAGCTTTTAAATTATCCAGCTTTTCCT
>CALUVP010000127.1 GCA_944324215.1 Candidatus Gastranaerophilales bacterium
AAAGTTGCGATTTCAGGCTTATCACGGTTAACAGCAATCCCTCCTAAGGCGTGTACTAAAAATCGTAAAAGTTTATTTTTATCGTGAAAAAGTTCGTGTTTTGCCATATAAGCAATAGTTTTTATAGCTGCTATTGCTATAAGTGGTGGATCTATATAAGAAACGTGATTTGCTGCATAAATAACGTGGGGAGTTTTAGGAATGTTGTTTTTTCCTTCAACTTTTAGGTTGTACATAATTTTTGTTACTGGCCAGACAACCAGAAAGAGAAACAACATATAATATGATGTTCTGAACCAATTATAATCTTTTTCTGTCCTTCGGTTATAATTTCTTTCTTTTTTCATCTTTTCCTTCCAGCGGTAATAAATCTATGTTTTGCTCGTATCGTCTACATATTTAAATCCTGTTAAATTTTCTATTGATTTTTCCCATTGTTCTACCATTCCCATAACATCATCTGAATACGGTATAATTTCTCCTATTCTAACAATAATTTTACCGGTGAATGGTATTCTTTTTACCTCTTGTGTTCCGGTTATACCAATAGGCAGAATTCCACATTTAGTACTTTTTGCAAGAGTTGCAAATCCTTTTGTGATATGACTTATTTCACCTGCCTCTTGTCTTGTTCCTTGAGGAAATATTCCTAATACCCAGTTTGTTTCTTTGAGATTTTTAACTGTTTTTATAGTAGAAACACTTAATTTTTCTCTATCTACAGCAAATGCTCCAAGCCAATTTAACCACCAACGCATAAAGGGATTCTCAAATAATTCTTTCTTTGCCATATATGCGACACCTCTGTTCATAACTGCGCATACCAAAGGAGGATCCAATGTTGAAAGGTGATTTGCGGCTATTATGAAATTATTATTGTCAGGTATATTTTCTTTGCCATATACTTCAAGTCTGTATACTAGCTTAAATCTAATCATATAAAAGACATGAGTCACCAAGAACAGAAATAATCTGCGCCATTTATTATAAAATTTAGCTTCTCTTAAGGAATAGTTACTACTTTTCTTATCATTTGACATAATGAAAAACCCCTTGTCTTATGCAGTATTATACTATAAATAATTATAATAAAATAGTATAAAAGGGTAGTTTATTCTTTTTTCTCTTCTTCTTCTTCTTCTTCAGCTTCTCGATATTCTTCTTCAGCTTCCGCTTCTAATCTTTCTATCTCTTCTTTTTCTCTTTCTTCTTCAAGAATATCTTTTATAGATTTTTTATGCTTTTTTGCGTTCAAAACAGAAGCTACATTTGTCATTGCAAGTGAATTTAATGTTGCTCGAAGAAGTGCACTTCTGTCAACAAATTGTTCGTTATAAAAATTGTCTTCTTCTTCAGCTTCTGCCGGAGGCAAATACATTGCTTCCGAGCCATATTTATCTTGGCTCATTTTAGCAGCAGTTCCGGATGGGTCACCGCTTTTGAAGTTGAATGCTCCGCCGATTCCATAAAAACCCGCTGATCTGTTATCTACCACTTTAAGACCTCATGTTAAGAGTATTTCCTAACCATTTTAATACCCTTCTAGGATAATATAACCCCTAAAAGTATTATTTGCTAGTTCGTAAAGAAATTGTTACATTTTTGTAAAGATTATTTTAATTTTTCAGGAACCGGGTCATATCCACCTTCGTTTAGAGGTGTACATCTTATTATTCTTTTAACGCCGAGAATTCCTCCTCTAATAATCCCAAAACGTTCAATTGCTTCAAACATGTATTGTGAGCAAGTAGGATAAAATCTGCATCTTGCGGGAGTATATTTAGATATAAATTGATATATTCTAATAATGTTCAGTAGTAATTTTTTTAGCACATTAATGATGTTAACATAAACTTTTGGGGATGTTAATTAGAGGGAAGGATGCTATAAAAAATGAAATAAGTTCATTAAAAAATGTTGTTTCAAATGCGTAATTAAAAACAAGATTTATACTATTATTAGCTCTCTAATGTAAGATTGATAAGTTTTTTAAAATATTGTATAATGAACAGGTGTGATCCCCGAGAGGTTTATTTATTGCTTCTTAGGCTATTTGTGTAATTTTCTGAGAATGAGGAATAGAAGATGAGTGAGATTTGTAAGAATTGGACACAGTGGTTAAAACAAAACCGTTTTGCTGGACAAACTCCTGAAATGCAGGAACAAACTATGAGATGGCTGGAAGCTGTAAGGGATGTAATTTTGGTTTATGCAGAAATTAAGCCTTATGATGTGGTATTAGATATAGGAACTGGTACGGGGTTATTGGCATTTAAGGCTTTAGAAATGCAGGATTGCAAAGGAAGAGTTATTTTCTCTGACAAGTTTCAGGATTGTTTAGATGATTGTAAGCGAATTCTTGATGAGGCTGGGGTTAAAAGCGGGTATGAGCTTTTGCAGTGTCCTGTTGAACACATTGCTCTTCCTGAAAGTACTGTTCATAAAGCTTTAATGCGTTCAGTGCTTGTTCACGTTGTTAATAAACAGCCTGCTATAAATGAAATTTACAGGGTTTTGAAACCGGGTGGAAAATTATGTGCATTTGAGCCTATAATTAGTTCTAATACAAGGTATTGGGAGATCTTAGATCCAAAATTTATTGATAAGTACGAAGATTTTAAGCGTGCAGAAAATGAAATTATGGAAAATCCTCTTGATTCTTTGTGTAATTTTAATGAACACACTTTAAAGACGAATTTAGAAATAGCTGGATTTTCAATACCTGATGTTAAACTACAAGAAGTGAGTTCAAGATATGTTGTTCAGCCAAATATGGTAAGGGAATGGTTTATAAATCCGCCTTCTCCTGATCAACCTTCTACAAAGGAAAGGTTTATGAAGTATTTTGACGAAGCAACGGTTGAAAAATTCATGCAAGAAGTTCAGAATTATTTATCAGGAAGAGAAATTAGCCTGAAAACTAATACTGTATTTATTAATGCGACAAAATAACGAAATTTTATGGGAGGATATATGGAAAAGCAAACTGCAATAATAATTCCTGCAAGGTATGGTTCATCAAGGTTAGAGGGTAAACCTCTGTTGAAAGCAAAGAATAAGCCTATAATTCAATGGGTTTGGGAGAAGGCTTCCGCTTGTCCGAATGTTGACAGGGTAATTGTTGCTACGGATAATGAACTTATTTTCAATGCTTGTAAGGAATTCGGTGCAGAAGTTGAGATGACATCTTCCGAACATAAAAGCGGAAGTGACAGAATTGCAGAAGTTGCTTCCAGACATCCTGAAATAGGTTATATTATTAACCTTCAAGGTGATGAGCCGCTTATTGAACAATCTAATATAGAGCTTGTTATAAAAGGGGTTAGGGAGGATGAAAAAGCTGATATTTCTACTCTTGTAAGAAAAATTACAGAAGAGCATGAGATTAATAATCCGAATTTGGTTAAGTGTGTTTTTGATGTAAATAATTACGCAATGTATTTTTCTCGCTCCAAAATTCCTTTTGAGAGAAATAAAGGTAAAGCTGAATTTTACGGGCATTTGGGTATATACGGCTATAAGCGTGAAGCTTTGTTTAAGATGACAGGTCTAACGCAAACTTCGTATGAGATGGCTGAAAGCTTAGAGCAGCTGAGAGCATTGCAAAACGGTATGAAGATTAAAGTTGCTGTTGTTGATAATATTCCTGTAGGAATTGATACGATGGAAGATTTTGAACACTTCAAAGCTATTGTTGAAGGGTAGATTGGAAAATATATTGAAATTTATAAAATATATTGTTAAAATAACAAGGTACATTAAAATTTGAATACAGGCAAAAGATTCCAACAAGCATTTCGACTAACGAAAGGAGGTTAGAATGTTAGTTGAAATCAACGAAAAAGAACTAATACTTATAATTGTATTAGTTCTTGCAACCAAATCCCTTTTATAATAAAGGGTACGGGTTTAGGGTGTTCGCGTCACCCTTGCCTGTATTTTTATTATAACTTATTTTTCTAATTTTACAAGTGAGAAGAGGCAAAGATTTTGAATATAAAAACGGAAATAACAAAACTACACTACCAAAAAGAACCCAAAGGAGCATTGTTTGGGCTGCTTAAGTTCTGTTCCTATTTTTACGGCGTAGGAAGCGGACTAAAAAATTTACTTTATGATAAGGGTTTTATTAAACCTAAGAAAGTGGACGCTTATGTTATTTCTGTTGGGAATTTTACAACGGGTGGTGTGGGAAAAACTCCTGTTGTTGCAGAGATTGCAAAATATTTTGTCGAAAAAGGAGAGAAGGTTTGTATAATTTCTCGCGGATACGGCGGGAAATTGGATAATAAGAGGGTTAACGTAATTTCTGACGGTATAAATTTGTACTACAAGGCTGATATGGCAGGAGATGAACCATATTGGCTTGCAGTAAACCTCAATATGTGTGCGGTTTTAACTTGTGCTGACAGAGTTAAGGCTGCAAACTATGCGATTAAAGAGTTAGGTGTAACCAAAATTATACTTGATGATGCTTTTCAACACAGAAAAATTTTCAGGGACTTAAATTTAGTTCTTGTTGATTCAGAAAAAATGTTCGGAAATGAAAATCTTCTTCCCGCAGGGCCTTTGAGAGAGGGAATGGAAGGGTTTAAAAGGGTGGATAAGCTTGTTATTGTGAGCAAAAATGTTGACCATTCAAGGGCTGAAAAACTTGCAAAAATTATGACAAAAAAACAAGGTATTCAAACCTATGTCGCTAATGTAGAACCGGATTATGTTTATAATATTGTATCGGGTGAGCATTTGGAGAAAAATTCAGAAATTACGGCACTTTCTGCAATCGGGCAGCCTGAACAGTTTTATGGCTTTTTAGAAAAAGATTACAAAATAAAACAAAAGATTACTTTTGATGATCACCATCAATATAGTATCGATGATATTAAAAATATTGACGGAGATATAGTAACTACGGAAAAGGATGCTGTAAAACTTGCGCTATTGAATCGAACAAACATTTATGCGCTAAAGCTCAAAACTGTTTTGCCTGTTGAAGATTTGATTAAACATTAATGTCACCCTGAACTCGTACTGTATAAATAGTAAAGTTTATCAATACAAAAGTTAACAGAAAAGATTGCTTCAATCGCATAAACAAAAAAGTTTGCATCAGAGAAAAATCTATCTGTTTAAAAGTAAAAATTAACGGAT
>CALUVP010000128.1 GCA_944324215.1 Candidatus Gastranaerophilales bacterium
AAGTAAGTACATTCACTTGTTGTTGAAAAAATGGTAGGTGTGATACTAGAATAGGAACATTTACCATCTTTTTGATAAATACAATTTAGTGAACAATTAATATTTGTCAAAAAATCACCTCTACATAGTAGTATGGAAAAAAGATGAATAAATATACAAAAATATATAAAGGTTCTTTATATGAGTGCAAATATATAAAAAATAAAAATTGATAATTTACATAAATTATGATATACTATATACACCTAGAAGGCTTGAATTTATGTGTGTAAGGCTACAATAACAACTTTTGTAATGTAGGAGGTTTGTGAAAATGAATATCAAGGAATATGTAAAAAGCTTGAATCAGGATAAATCATATTGGCAGATTGACAGTGGAGAATTGAAACCATTGAATGATGTGTTACCTACTGTAGATAATTTGGTGATAGTATTCAAATGCAGTAGATGTCACAACTTCCATGCAGTACCATATACTCTGCTGAAGATTGATGAAGATGGTGACTATATCATATTTTGTCCTGATAATGACGAGAAAGAGAAATACGAAGCGTGGGTATTCAGATGTGAAATCCCAGAGCAACTTATGAAGATCTTTACTGCAACAGAATTTGAAAAATATCAGGATTCTGATGTGGATGAAGGTGACTGTGATAAGGAGGATGACTGCGAAGAGAAAGTTACCCCTGCTGAAAGAGTAATAAAGTCTGGAGCGGGAGGAATTATCAGAGCATAATAACCTAAAAGCTAAGCACACAAACTAGATTAGAACTAGGCAAAGAAGGAATCTTGCAGTGCAGATTCCTTCTTTTGAAAATATAAATTTAAGATTTGTGTATCAAAATATTTGAGTTCACTAACGCATGCTTTTTTTGTAATGTTTACAATATTGTTTAATAGTACAAACATCACATTTCGGATTTCTGGCTATACAAGTATTTCTACCATGCCAAACAAATAAATGATTGATATCTTTCAAATATTCCTTTGGAAAAAGCTTAATTAAATCTTGTTCTATTTTTTCAGGTTCTTTTTCATTAGATAAACCAATTAAATTAGAAATTCGTTTGGCATGTGTATCAACAGCAACACCTTCTGCAATTCCAAACACTTCTAGTAATACAACATTAGCTGTTTTTCTACCCACACCTGCTAAACTCATTAAATCTTCCATATTATTTGGTACTTGTCCATTAAATTTTTCTAGTACTTGATTTGCACATAATTTAATATTTTTTGCTTTATTCTTAAAAAAACCACAAGGATGAATAAAATCTTCCAATTCTTTTATATCTATATTTGCAAAATCTTCTACTGTTTTACATCTTTCAAAAAGGGCAGGTGTTGTTTTATTGACTCTTTCATCAGTACATTGTGCAGAAAGAATAACAGCAACAACGGCTTGAAAAGGTGTTTCAAAGTCTAAGCTGCAAGTTGCATCTGGATAAGTTTGTTTTAAAATTTCTATCATTTTTACTGCGTCTTTTTTATTCATATATAATCCCTTCTTATGATAAGTATAGTTGTTTCTTTTCTTGAAATTACTATATATTTTAAAGAAAAAATAGTGAAAAGTCAATGGATAAAGAGGAGAGAAACAAATTGCTAATAGAATTAATATTAGAAATGTAGATTAATTTATAGTAAGATTTTATAAGAGTTACCATAAATGTAACATAAAAGAAAGTCAGGAATATAATATACAAAAGAGAATGGAGGTAATAAACATGTTAAAGTTATTTAAAAAAACACTTGCAATTTGTTTAATAGGTTTAGGTTTAGGTATATTATTAGTTTTATTACTTCCAGTAACAGGCTGGTTATTTATGATAGGAGTAGTTGTGGTATGCGTTGGATTTATGTGGCTAGCATGCTAATATAAAAGGAGGGATATATATATGACGATTGTGGTTAAAAAAGTTCCAAAATTTTTGAGAGGTTTTGTAAAACTAATTTTTGGAATTAAAGATAAAAACTGATAGTTTGTATAATAAAAAGGGAAGAAAGTTAAGCAGATTGACATAAAGTTGAATAATTATATAAAAAGTGGTATAATGAATAAGATGACAGAAAAATCTGTCATATAAAAGACAGGAGGAGTTACAAATGAAAGAAAAAAATTTTTCGGAACGGATAGAGAAAGGAGTGAAAATCGATGCTAGATTTCCATGGAACATGGTATTAGCATATTTTCTTCTTTTGAAAGAGGGATATTCAGTAAGAAAAGATTACCTGCATGTCAGCAGTCAGAGCGATGATCAGTTGACGACTGTAAGGTATCTAAAGACGGTCCCTTGGGAGGATAACCAAACTCGACATTTCGAAATAAGAATGCCGGATCGTTATGTTCCCGCAAAGGATGCTCCGGAAGGAGTTATCCGCTCTATTGAGGATGTCTTTCAGAAGTAACAAGAAAAAGACCGCGCGTTCGTTGCGGTCCTTTTTCTTATACTAAAAATATTTTTGTATCAAAAAAAAGAGCTTATGCTCTCTTTACTTTTCCATCTCTTAAACATTTAGCACATACATAAATTCTCTTTGTTTCTCCATTTTCTGTAACTTTAACACTTCTTAAATTTGGTTTCCATGTACGTGGAGATCTTTTACTGATGTGAGAACGTGTAATGCTAAGTTTATTTCCATGATTAACTGATTTTTCACATATTGCACATTTAGCCATTCTTAATTGCACCTCCTAATTT
>CALUVP010000129.1 GCA_944324215.1 Candidatus Gastranaerophilales bacterium
TGCTTCTATAGTTTCTAATGGTATTATTTCTGCTAAACTATCTTTACATCCTTGACTTAGTGCGTATTGGTCTAAGTCATTAAAAGATGAAAAATCAGAAGGATTTGGGTCTTTATTTACATTTCCAACGACACTAGTGCCAATATTTCCTGATGTTCCATTTGAACTTCCGCCTACAAGGACTGGCTGCGTTGGAGCGGATGATAAATCTGGATTTTTTGTGATGTTGCTTCCTGTAACAGTGTTATTTATTTGTCCCTGTGGAATATTATTTGTACCGTTGTTTCCGGAAGTTCCATTAGTTCCATTAGTATTGTTGTTCCCATTATTATTTGATGAACTTGAAGGGTAGCACGTTACTGTGTATTTTATGCCTTCATATTGAAATTTAATAATGGTTCCACCATAATTATTTTCAGCTTGAGTGTATGAAATTTTAAATTTATCGAGCTCTTCTAAAGCACTAATGTCTCCATTAGCTATACGTTCAATAAGTTCATCAATATTCAAACTGCTTGTATTATCGGAAGATGCAGCATTCCCCACGCCTACTAGTGCAGGCTGGAGTTGCGTGGATGATAAATCCGGATTTTTGGTAACACTATCTATTGGTAATGATGTGTTTATTTTTCCAGATTGAGTTATTTGTGCCCATTGATAAGGTAACTTATTAATTTCCATTATGCATCTCCTTTGCTTTATTTTTTGTAGTAGTAAATAATACTTTCGTCATTGTGTGTAAAATTTATTTTGAAACCGTTTTCATTTTCTTTGGTACTTAAATTCAAATTATTACAGATAGGAAAATTATCAACAGGTTTTTTAATATTCCATGTTGCTTCTAAATATTTTTTAGCAATATTAACATCAGAAATTTTATCAAATTCTTGTATTAATCCTAGTATTTGTTTTAATTCATCTTCATCTTTTAGTGTATTTGTTAAAATGGTAGAGTACACGTTATACTGATTAAAGCTCATCAATTCTCCTTTTATATGTATAATAACATTTTGTACAATAAAGTGTGTATATATTAACGACATTTTTTTTCAAAACTTTAATGTTTTTTGAATATTGTTACAAAATTTTACAAAAGCGCCTGTTTCAAATTTTGAAACAGGCGCTTTTAAAATAGATATTGCTTTATATAAATATTTTTATGTCATCTAAAATCAATTCCGGAGTAAGATGATATCTCTGGTATAATTCTTCAAGCGAGGTTCTGTCTGTAAACTCTTTTTTTGCACCGTAGTTTAGAACTTTCATTTCTGAGTTGCCGAAGAAAGAAGCTATTTTTTCTCCGAAGCCGCCATCTAGAGCTCCGTCTTCAAGTGTAATAACTAACTTATGATTATTCTTTAAAGAATTCAGAAGTTCTTCGTCTAATCCCGTTATGAATTTAGGATTAATAAGGGTAGCGTTTATGCCTAAATTTGCTTGAATAAGCTTTTTGACATCTTTTCCAAGGTGATAGAAGTTACCTAAACCTAATATTGCAATTTCTGAGCCTTGCTCTGTGATTTCATACTTATTCAATATAGAGTAATCTGTCTTATCCTCTATTCCTGTAGTGATTACTTGAGTTGCAGGAACTCTTATTATTACAGAATGTTCTCTTTGGTTTGTTGACCAATCGAGCATTTTTATATATTCTTCTTTATTTGTAGGAGCGAGGTATACAAGATTAGGAATGTTTGATATAAGCGGAATATCGTATTTTGTAAGATGAGTTGCATCAGCTCCGGTTATTCCGCCCCAGAAAACTAATATTGTTGCAGGAGTATTATTTAGAGCTAAATCTTGTGATAATTGATCATAAGCTCTTTGTATGAAAGAACTCATCACTGCAAGAATAGGTTTAGCACCATTTTTAGCTAACCCTGAAGCGTAAGCAACCGCGTGTTGTTCGGCAATTCCTACATCAGTGAAGTTTTTTCCAAGCTTACTTCTGAATTCTTTTGTAAATCCGCTAACACCAGGGGTTGCAGGTGTAATTGCTATAATTGTTGAATCTTCATCATGTTTTTTCAAAATGTAATCTGCTGTTATACTTTCATAACTTTCAGTGTTTGAAGCATCTCGGTTATTGTTGTTGAGAGTCCCTGGTAAAATCCAATGGTAGCTTTCTTTGTCTATTTCCGCACTATGATAACCCTTTCCTTTTAGCGTATGGATGTGGACGACTGTTGGTCTGTTGGTGTCTTTAACTTGTTTAAATATATTAATCAGGCTTTCAACATTGTTACCATTTTCTAGGTAATAGTATTCAAATCCTAAAGTTTTAAAGAAATTATTTTCAGTCTTACCGTTAGTTTCTCTAAGTTCTCTTAAATTTGAGTATAGTCCGCCTTGGTTTTCTGCAATAGACATATCATTATCATTAACGACAATAATTATGTTGCTGTTAAGAGTTGCTGCGTTATCCAAACCTTCAAAAGCTTCGCCACCGCTTAAAGATCCATCTCCAATAAGTGCAATAACATTTTCTTTTGAACCTTTCAGATCTCGGGCTTTTGCTAAACCAACAGCTAAGCTTACAGAAGTAGATGTGTGTCCTACTTTGAATAAATCATATTCGCTCTCTTCAGGAGCTGTATATCCTGAATATTTTAGGTATTTGTCGGGATCTGTAAAACCTTCTTTTCTGCCTGTAAGAATTTTATGAGGATAACATTGATGCGAAACATCAAAAACTAATTTATCTTGTGGGGTGTTAAATACGTAGTGAAGCGCAATAGTTGCTTCTACTATACCCAAATTAGGTCCCAAGTGTCCGCCAGTTGTATTAACTTTTTTAATTATAAGCTCTCTGATTTCATCTGATAATGTATTCATTTCATTAATGCTTAATTCTTTTAAATCCTCTGGGGTATTAATTTTATCTAAAATTGTAATCGTAGTTTTCATAATCTCTCCTTTCTATACATATATAGTAAACCTTGATACCTACTCTCAGTCAAGAGGGGAGGGGGTAAATATATTTATGTTTTGGCTGCTATGTGTGTAACTATAGATTATATATATTTGATACATAAACACTAAGGGATGAATGTATGGGGAATGTATTTTTTTATTTATCCGAATCTAATGATATAAAGAAAGGAGTTTTTATATGTTTTACAATGTATTAAAGGCAAAAGAGCTTGTAAATCTTGATGATAAGAAATTTGACAGACAGTTACTTATGGAAAATGGAAACAGTTGTTTAACTGCAATAGCGATTAAGAAGGACGAGATTATTGATACACACACATCTCTAGAAGATGCGGCAGTTTACGTATTGGATGGAGAAATTGAATTGCATTTTGATGCGGAGAAATTCAGGGTTGATAAGGGGGAAATTTTAATGTTCAAAAAGGATAAGGAACATAAGGTTTTGGCACTTAAAGATAGTAAATTCTTACTCATAAAGATATAAAAAGAAGCGCAGAATTTTCTGCGCTTTAATTATATTGAACTAATTCTAAAGTATTAGATTGTTACAAATCTTAACATTTATACAATTCAATGCAATTAAGGGTTTTCACGGAGAGTACTTTTTAAACGGGTTAAAAATTTTATAAAAAGATTGATTATGTGTTATGTTATTGGTATAAATTTTCTTGGACGAATAGTCCTTTAGTAGTACACATTTAAAGAAAAGGTTTAAAAATTATGACATTACCAAACGTAGCCTATTTCTCAATGGAAATAGCAATGGATCAATCACTTAGTACATATTCAGGTGGTTTAGGATTTTTGGCAGGTTCTCATATGCTTTCTGCTGGTTATTTACAAATGCCTATGGTAGGTGTAACTATGTTGTGGTCATACGGCTATTATGATCAAAGAATCGACCATGCCGGCAACGTTGAAGTAGCATATATCAGAAAGTATTATGATTATCTGGTAGATACAGGAATAACTGTAGAAGTAGATACTTTCGGCGAAAAAGTAAAAGTTAAAGCATTCAGAGTAGATCCTGAATTATTCGGAACTTGTCCTGTATATTTGTTAACAACTGATATCGATGGAAACAGTGATTGGGCAAAGAGCATTTCTCACAAGCTTTATGATGGAAATGAAAAGATTAGAATTGCTCAAGAAACAATTTTAGGTATTGCAGGTGTAAGAGTTCTTCAAGCAGCTGGTTACAACTTTGATGTAATCCACATGAACGAAGGTCACGCACTTCCTGCAGCATTTGAACTTTTAAGACAATACAACGGAAATCTTGATGAAGTTAAGAGAAGAACAGTATTTACAACACACACTCCTGTAGCTGCAGGTAATGAAGTTCACTGGGTTGATACATTATTAGAAGGCGGTTTCTTCGCAGGAGCATCAAGAGAAAGAGCTATTCAATTAGGTGGAGAGAACTTCTCTTTAACAGTTGCAGCTTTGAGAATGTCAAGAATTGCAAACGCTGTATCACAGCTTCACGGTTTAGTTGCTAATAAGATGTGGGAATGGGTAGATGGAAGATGCCCAATTAGAGCTATAACCAATGCTGTAAACCTTCATTATTGGCAAGATAGAAGAATGAATGGTGATAAGACATTTGATGAATTGCTAGCAGCAAAACGTGAAATGAAAGAAGAATTATTCAAGTATGTTGCAAACGTTGCAGGTAAGAGATTTGATCCGGATGTATTAACTATCACGTGGGCAAGAAGATTTGCAGATTACAAGCGTGCTTGGTTAATCTTAATGGATAAGGACAGAATTGAAAAACTGTTAAATGAAAATAAAGTACAAATTATATTTGCAGGTAAGTTCCACCCGGATGATGTTATGGGTAAGGAAATGTTCAACAAACTTCTTAATCGTTCACACACACTTAAGAATGTTGTTGTATTACCTGGTTATGAACTTCAACTTTCAGGCTTGTTGAAGCGTGGTACTGATGTTTGGTTGAATACTCCATTAAGACCTTTTGAAGCATCTGGTACTTCTGGAATGTCTGCTAACGCAAACGGTGCTATCCACTTGTCAACTTATGACGGATGGACTGTTGAAGGTACTTTCCCTGGTATTAACGGTTATACTGTTGAGTATCCTGAACTTGATGATGATATGCCTTGGGAAGAAAGACATTGGAAAGATCATGAATGCATGATGAACATTATCGAAAATCAAATTATTCCTACTTACTACAACAATAAGCAGGAATGGGCAAGAATGATGAGACAAGCTATTAGAACTGCTGAAGCTTACTTCAATTCTGATAGAATGGTTATCGAATACTACAATAGATTGTATAAACCAATAGCTCATGATGATTGCTCTGCAGGAGAAAAGAAAAAAGAATTAAATATTTCTGAAACTCCTACATTCGATGCTTGGACTTATTCAAACATTAAGTAGTAATTGAAATGGTATAAAAAAGAAGTCGGAATAATTTTCCGGCTTCTTTTCATTAAAAGATCTATTATAAAAGATTGTTAGTCCTCTTCGTAAGGTATAGTAATAATGTATTTATCACCTTTTCTTTCTTTGGTCATTTTGTCAGCTTGAATGTTATCATTAAGATAGTAAGATTGTGAGAAACTCATTATATCTTCTCTATGATGTTCTTTTTTCTCTACGTTACCTGAAACTGTTGCTACATTATCACTTACAGTTACGTTTACATTTTTTTCATTGTTATCAAGAGGTTTAAGATTTACCATAATTTTGTATGCACCAGGTTCTTTGACGAGCTCTACAAGCGTAGGTCCCATTTTAGGTTCAACAAATGGATTTTCTCCCATATTTTTTTCCATATGTTGTATTTTTTTCGCTTCCTTTTGCATCAATTTTTCCATTTTTTTCATTTGGTAAGTAGGACTCATCATTCTGTTAAAAGATATGTCTACGGCTAAATAAAATGCTAAAAAAGCTCCAATAAATGTAGCAATTATAATCGCTACAATTTTTAGCCAATGTTCTTTACGTTCTTCACTCATAATTAAACTCCTTTCTTCATCTTTCTTCAATTTATTTACAACATATGAATATACAAATCAATAACCCAATTGGATATTAGCTTAAAACTGACTATACTAAGATACTATTTTTGAGTATAATAGACTCAAGAGAGGTGTTTATGAAGAAAACTTTGGTAAAATATCCGTTTTTAACACAAGATATAGAAATATATGAAAGAGAAAACGGGCATAAAATTGTTTTGGCTCACAAAGAAGGTGGAATGGTTAATATTTCGTCTTGGGTTAAGACAGGTTCTATTAATGAAAATGACAAAAATAACGGGATTTCTCATTTCTTAGAACATTTAATGTTTAAAGGTACTCATAAACATAAGGCCGGCGAATTTGACAAAATTTTGGAGGCAAGAGGAGCAATCGTTAATGCTGCGACTTGGAAGGATTATACATTTTATTATGTGACACTTCCGAAGGGCGAAAATAACGAAAATCTTTATAAAGCAATAGAGCTACATTCTGATATGATGATAGATCCAGTTATTCCTGATTATGAAATGGGTGCTCCATTCGATGTCAACGATAAGACCGTAACAGATAAAAGAGAAAGGCACGTTGTAATAGAAGAGATTAGAATGCGTAAGGATCAACCTTGGACAAAGGTTTATAATGCCACGAATAATGCAATGTACACTTCTCACCCATACAAAAGAGATGTTATTGGTACTCCTGAAATTATTTCACAGGTTTCGCAAGAAGAAATAATGAATTATTACAGGACATTTTATTCTCCTAAAAATGTAACGACAATAGTTGTAGGTGATTTTGACTCAGAGGATATTCTAAACCGTGTTGTCGAAGGTTTTAATTGGGGTGAAAGACCGCAACCGCCGGAGAGAAATATTAAACCAGATGAGCCTGTACAAGAGACGGTATATGTAGAAAATGAAGCTAACATAAATTCATCATTTATGATGTTTGGTTTTTTAGGTGCTCCCGCGAAAGATTTAAAAAATCTAATAGCTCTAGAAATGCTTGCTGTTATTTTAGGTGAAGGTGCAAGCTCAAGACTATACAATAATTTGATAGAAAACCAAGAAGAACATATCTTTAATGTTATTGATGCTGAAAATTATTCATTCCGTGATGGTTGCAATTTCTTTGTACAGGCCAACTTTAATCCTGAATACAAGGAAAAAGCTATAGAATTAGTTAAGAGTGAATTAGTAAAGCTGGGTGAAAATATAACAG
This sequence comes from Candidatus Gastranaerophilales bacterium, assembly GCA_944324215.1. Taxonomy (GTDB): domain Bacteria; phylum Cyanobacteriota; class Vampirovibrionia; order Gastranaerophilales; family Gastranaerophilaceae; genus CAG-196. The sequence continues at coordinate 7,155 of CALUVP010000129.1, forward strand.
ATAGAGAAATAAATAAGGCCAAAAAGAAACTTAAATCACGCTTTGCATGTGAAGCTGAAACGGTTTCTGATATAGGAGAAGCTATAGGGTATTATATGACAGTATGTGATGATTTAGCTTTGGCAGAGGATTATATGCCAATATGTGATAATATGACAAAAGAAGATTTACAAAATGCTGCGAAAAAATATCTTAACTTAAATCATGCTGTAATTTCTGTATTAAGTCCACAAAATAATTAAGCGTAACGGTTAATCTGTTTTTCCTTTATTATATTTTCATATTCTTTTGTTTGCTTATCGTTTTTTATAGCTCTGGAAAGACAGTTATAAATAAGGTAGGTGTCAATTGCTAAACCTATAATTAACCAACCCTTAGATTTATTTTTAATGGAGTCGATAACGTCATAAATTCCCCATCCTGCAAAAATTCCTGACATGATTTTATCTTGTTTAGAGGAACGTTTTCTTTCTTTTATGATTTCGTCAGCAGAAAGAATATTATCGCCATTTTTGTCTATATTATGGAAATCTCTACGCCAAAAACTTTTATCAATGCCGAGTTTTTTTGCTTCGGAAAGCGTCATTCCGGCATAATATCTATTTGTAGCATCAAATATGATAGGAGAATTATTCATCACAACACACCTTCTATTTTTTTTAAGTCTGAAAAGTGAAAGTTATTGCTATTATGTAACAAAAAATTTACATAAATAATCTAAATGGCAATTTTATTAAAAAGAGTGACTTTATAAATATAAAGAAAGGATGTGTGTATGTCAGCTATTAATTCTGTTGTTTCATTTAACGGTTATAATAAAACCGCATTTAAATCTACGTTACAAAATCCAGTGCAAACTCAAACTCAAACACCTGAGATTACTTTTAAGCAAGAGTTAAAAAAAGATGTTGTTGAACTTGATAAGCCGGAAGATTTAACGCCACCAGAAATCGGTATGTTAAGATTAGGAACTGGTTTTTTAACAGATGAGCAAGTCGCTCAAATTAACAAAACAAAAAAATTACCGTCAAATGCAAAATTTGTACCAAATGCAGTAGGGCAATACCGAATAGTAAATAATTTTATAAATCTCACCGTAGGCACGCAAACATTACCAGAAGGTTTTGAAGTTAAGAAAAATATATTAGGTCAGGCTGTCGTTTTACCAAAAGGTTCAGATGGATTGTTTATTAAATAGCTAAATAAAAAAGCGGCT
>CALUVP010000130.1 GCA_944324215.1 Candidatus Gastranaerophilales bacterium
CCTTCACCGATTATCATTCCTCTATAAACTTTTGTTTTAGGAGTAACAAAGAATACGCCTCTGTCTTCAAATTGAGCCAAAGCGTACGGAATTGCTTCACCTTGTTCATGAGCCAAAATTGATCCGCTTCTTTGTTTAGGAATATCACCTGCGTAAGGTTTATATTCATCAAACGTATGATACATAATACCTTCACCGCGAGTCATACGAATAAATTCTGATCTGAAACCTATTAAGCCTCTTGCAGGAATAGAAAATTTCATACTTGTTCTGTTACCATTATTTTGCATTTCAAGCATTGTAGCTTTTCTGCCTGAAAGTCTATCAATACAAGAACCTGCATATTCTTCAGGAACATCTACAAGAAGATTTTCAAAAGGTTCTTGAAGATTTTCACCTTCACCTTTATAAATAACTTCCGGTTTAGAAACTTGGAATTCATAACCTTCTCTTCTCATTGTTTCAATTAAAATACCAAGGTGTAATTCACCTCTTCCGCTAACTCTGAAACAATCAGTAGAATCGGTATCTTCTACGCGTAAACTTACGTTCTTTTCCAACTCATCGTAAAGTCTTTTTCTTAACTGACGAGAAGTAACAAATTTACCCTCCTGACCTGCAAACGGACTGTCATTAACTGAAAAATTCATCTGCAAAGTAGGTTCATCAACGTGAATTAAAGGAAGCGGATTTATATTGTTAGGATCACAAAGAGTTTCGCCGATATGAATATCAGAAAAACCTGCAATACCAACAATATCGCCTGCTTCAGAGTCCTGAATTTCTACACGTCCTAAATCTTTAAACCCGAATAATTTAGTAACTTTGCCTCTTTCTACGCTGCCGTCTGCCTTAACCCAAGCAACTTGATCTTGAGAATGAATTCTGCCATTTACGACACGACCTATTACAATTCTTCCTACATATTCATTGTAATCAAGAGTTGTAGCTCTAAATTGGAAAGGTTTGTCTGCATCACCTGAAGGAGCTTGAATATTTTCTAATATACAATCCAACAAAGGTACCATATCTTTCTTTTCATCTTCCAAATGCTTGATTGCAAAACCATTAAGACTGCTTGCATAAATGTATGGAAAATCTATTAAATCTTCTCTGTCCGTAAGTTCGGTAAACAAATCGAAAACCTTATCCAAAGTTCCGTCAGGATCAGCAGCCGGTTTGTCAATTTTATTTATTACAACAATAATTTTAATTCCTAATTCCAAAGCCTTTGATAAAACAAATCTTGTTTGAGGCATAGGACCTTCTGCAGCGTCAACAATAAGTAATGCGCCATCTACCATACCCAAAACACGTTCTACTTCGCCGCCAAAATCCGCGTGACCCGGAGTATCCACTACATTAATCTTTGTTCCTTTGTAATCAATAGAAATATTCTTTGATAAAATAGTAATTCCGCGTTCTCGCTCCAAATCATTACTATCCAGAACTCTTTCTTGTACTTGTTGGTTTTCTCTAAATACACCGCTTTGTTTCAACATACAATCTACTAAAGTTGTTTTACCGTGGTCAACGTGAGCTATTATCGCGATATTACGTATATTTTTATTTGTCATATTTCCATTCCCTATTATTAATTTCGTTAATTTCGTCTAGTGTTATTTTTACACTTATATTTTATACTATCAAATTTTAATTTCAATCATTAAGAAATAAATGCTAAAATTTAATAAAAATATTATTGCAAATAATCACAAATAATGTTAAAAATAAGTTTGTGAGGTTGAAGGAGATATTATGGTCAAAATTCCCGTTGTATTTACATTTGATAAGAGAATAATTTTAGGCGGAGCTGTTACTATTAAGAGTTTGATTGACTGCGCAAAACCTGAAACTTCTTATGATATTTACGTTTATCATCCTGATATCTGTGAAAAAGACATAAAAGAATTCAAAAAAATGGTAGAGGGTACAAATCACTCTATTAATTTTGAATACATTTCCAAAGACAGATTTAAAAATGCGCCTATTAATAAGGGCGGAAGCTGGACTGAAATTGTTTACTACAGGCTTCTTATTCCTGAACTGCTTCCTCAATATGACAAAGTTATTTATGCAGATACTGATGTTTTGTTTAAAGGTGATCTTGAAGATGCCTTTAATATTGATATTTCTGAATATGAATGTGCTGCTGTCGCTATGGAATTTAATAACGAAAATATGATTTGCCATAAATATTTTCCTGAAAATAAAAATGAATATACTTATATCTCAAGCTTTATTATCTTTAACTCTAAAAAAATGAGAGAAGAAAATTTTGTACAAAGAGTTTTCGAAACTATTAAGAATTTTAATACACGACTAAAGTTTTTCGATTTGGATACTTTGAATATAACTTGTAACAAAATTTACAACCTTCCTTATCGTTATGGCGTTTTCCAAAGTCTATATTACAACTCTGATTGGTCAGATTCTGCAGAATATAAGTTTTTGAAAAATGTTTTTACAGACGAAAATTTAAAACAAGAAGTTGAAAACGTAGTAATGCTTCATTATGCAGGAAAACCGGGAAAACCTTGGAGAAGAAAACATATTCCTTCTGACTACAAGGAATGTATGAACAGTATTCCCAAAAAATTGAGAAGATTTACATTTAGAGATTTGAGAAAAAGATTTTTCAGTAAAGTGTAATATGTTCCCTCTCCAGCGGGGAGGGTTAGGGTGGGGGTGTAACAATGAGTAATATAAATATTGCAAGAATTTTAAGAAAAAATTCTACTCCACAAGAAAAAATACTATGGCAAATTTTGAGAAATCATAACTTTTACGGATACGAAATCCGTCGCCAATCTCTTATTGGAAACTACATTGTAGATTTTGTCTGCAGAAAGAAAAAAATTATAATAGAAATTGACGGCGGACAACATAATGAACCTGAAAATATTGAATATGATAAAAAAAGAACTGAATATTTAGAACAAAAAGGATATAAAATAATAAGGTTTTGGAATAATGAAATTACTAAAAATATTGATGGAGTTTATAAAAAATTACAAGAAGAATTCGGCATTTTGGATTAACCCCCACCCTAACCCTCCCCGTTGGAGAGGGAACAAAAATAAACCTGTCGTTTCTTCAATCTACAAAAAAAGATTTACCCCCAATCCTCGCTGTTGTAAATGGAACAAATTAAAAAATGATATCTTCAAAGTATTAATAGAGCTTTTTATTTTTGACAGAAAAAAAAGAAGCATCATAAAAGCTCGCTTGGCTAAACAAAATTTGGAAAAATATTTGGATATTAAAGTCTCAGATACGCAAAAGAACAAAAAAGCTTTGTCAACCGACAAGAACATTTCAGAAAAAGCGGCAAGCATGGTGGTTCAATCCGAGGTTGACGTGGAAGCACAAAACAAGTTTGTAGCTACACCATTGTCAACCGACAAAATATATTTACCCCCAATACATTTACCCCTTTGGCAATATTGGCATCAGGGAAAAGAAAATGCTCCTGATTTAATACAAAAATGTTTTGAAAGTGTTCAGAAATTTGAAAGTGATAAAGAAATTCGTGTACTTTCTTTTGACACGATAAGAGATTACGTTGAATTACCTCAAAAATACTATGATTTACTCAATTCCGGAAAAATTCCTATTGCAATATTCAGCGATATTTTAAGACTTTATTTATTAGAAAAATACGGCGGATGCTGGGTAGATTCGACCATTTATCTTACAGATAAAATACCTCCAAGTGTTTGGGATTCTGACTTCTGCGTAATACAAAAAAATCCGCTTACAGATTTGCAGGAAAACAAAATGTCCTGCTACTTTATCCGCGCAAAAAAAGAAAGTGCAAATTTGAGAGCTATAAAACAAAGTATAGAAAATTATTGGGCAGAGAATGATTTTTTAATAAATTACTTTATGTTCGAACACATATCAACAATGCTTTCTTGTAAAACTCCCGAACTCAAAGCAGAATGGGATAGAATGCCATATTTAAGCGGAGAAAGCTCGGGTAAATTACAAAATATATTGTTTGATGATTTTAATAAAAATGTTTGGGATAAAATAGTAAAAGAAACTTGTATTCATAAATTGAGTTATAAAATACTGAGAGAAAAAGTAAATAAAAATAGTTATTATAATTGGATAATAAATAGGTAACAATAATGGGATTAAGAATAAAAGATTTATTAATAGCATTAATACCAATAAAGAAATTTCGTCAATATTTAAAGTTATACCATGGTACATACCCATATACTGTAATGGGTAAAAATGTAAAAATAGGAACTCCTAAGAATCTTAAATTAGGTAAATACATATTTATAGGAGATAATGCTCGTTTGAGTTGTGAAGGAGGTCTTGAAATAGGCTCTCATACAAAAATAGGAGTAGATTTTTTGGTACTTACATCAAACCATAATTACCAGAGTGAAAAATTATTACCTTATGATGAATATGATTATAAGCAAAAGGTTTCTATAGGAAAAAATTGCTGGATAGGTGCCAGAGTAACCATTTGTCCTGGAGTAAAAATAGAAGATGGAGCAATAGTAGGTGCAGGAAGTGTTGTTACTAAATCCGTTCCTAAATGTGCAATAGTTGCAGGTAATCCGGCTAAAATTATCAAATTTAGAAATATAGACCTGTATAATAAACTTGATAATGAAAACAGAAATATAAATTTTGATAACATCAAAGAAAAAAAATGGTTAGAAGTTAATTTATTTAAAGAATTTCTAACAAAGGAGTAACCGAATAATGACAAAAAAAGTAGTAATTATAACACCCGCTTTCAATAAATTTGAAGCAGCGACAAAACCTTTTTTAGAATCTTTATATAAGTATACAGATACTGAAATTTTTGATTTAATAGTCATTGATAACGGTTCAAATGACGGTACAAAAGAATACTTAAAAAGTTTTGAAAAAGAACATTCTAACCTAAAAGTTATATACAATACAGAAAATTTAGGTTATTCAAAAGCAAATAATCAGGGAATAGAAGTTGCTCTAAAATCTGATTATGAATACATCGGTCTTTTAAATAACGACATTTTGTTTACGCCAAACTGGCTTGAAGATACATTGAAAATTTTTGATTACGATTCCCAATTAGGTATGGTAGCTCCAAGAGATGCCGGGAGAAGAAAATTCTTTAAGAAGAAATTAACCTCTGACAATTATATTAATTATTATAAAGACTATTTAAATAAATTTACAAAACCATATAAACAAGTTTTAGAACCACTATTTTGCTGTGTTTTAGTAAAACGAGAAGTAATTGAAAAAATAGGTTTGATGGATGTGAATTACACTCCTGCTTTTTGGGAAGACCAAGATTATATTATGAGAACTTTTTATGCAGGATATAGTATGGCTACTTCCAATATATCTTTTATTTTTCATAACCACAGCACAACAAGCTCTGCTATAAGTAAAGAAATTTATGAAAAAAACAGGGAGTATTTTTTCAAAAAACACCCTTTAGGTAAGTGGATTTGGGAACATAAGCGCTCTAATTTTATTAGAGATATTAAAAATTATATTAAAGAAAGTATGGAATAGTGAAAATATTTGAAAAAAAATATATTGCAAGATGGGTGGTATATAAATTTTTAGGAATAAAGCTAAAATTGAAATCAAAACCGGTTCATGTCGATACAATAAACTTGGTTCTTGATGAAAATTACGGAATAGGAAATAGAATTTTTTCCATAGTTAATGCAATAAAATATTACACACCACAAAATTTGAATATATATTGGGATAACAAAAGGTGGGTAACTCAGGCGCTAAAAGATTTATTTGAATGCCATTTTAATTGCAATCTAAGTGAATTCCAAGAAATTCCAAAAACTTGGACAAATTCTAAAAAAGAACACACAATATATTTTCCACAAGCAAGCTTGATAACACCTGATAAGGTGGAAAGAACTTTAGCAAAAGAAAATATAACAGACGATATTAGAGAAACATACAGAAAAATATTTTCTCAAATTCGTCCTTCCGAAAAAATTAACAAACGCATTCAGACAATTTCACTTCCAAAATCATATATAGCATTACAAGTAAGAAACGCTCCTGACTGGAGTGAATATGGAAGAAATGAAAATTTGGATAAATTTGTAGATGAAATTAATAAATATCCTGAAGGTACAAATTTTTATTTATCATCAATGAATAAAGAAACGTCTGACTACATAAAAGAACACACCAAACATAAAATAATAGAATTACCGGAAAAAGACTATAAATCAATGTATGATGCAATAGCTGATTTGTGCATAATGTCAAAAGCAAAAGAAGGCATATATTCTTACGGTTCAACATTTGGAGAATTGGCTTGGTGGTTATCCGATGAAAAACAAAAATATACGATAATTGGCTCTGATAAAAATTGGAAATAATTTGGATATGTATAATTTTATGTTAAAATAAAGCATGGAAGGTGAAAATGATTTATAAAATAATAGACATGCATGTCTATGGAGATGAAAGAGGTAAGCTTGTTTCTTTAGAAGGAAACAAGAATGTGCCTTTCGATATTAAACGTGTTTACTATATTTATGACACATTACCGGAGCAAGCACGCGGAAAACATGCACACAAGAATTTGGAACAAATAATAATAGCAATCGATGGGGCTTGTCAATTTGTATTGGATGATGGCAAAACAAGAGAAGAAGTTTGGTTAAACCGTCCCGATAAAGGCTTATATATTGGAAAAAATATGTGGCGCGAAATGAGGCATTTTTCTTACGGTTGCAAATTGATGGTGCTTGCAAGTACTCATTATGACGAAAAAGAATATATTAGAGATTATGATGAATTCTTGAGAGAGGTTAATAAATGAAAATTTGTATTGCAGGTAAAAATAACATTGCAGTAAATGCTTTGTTGTACTTAATTAATAATCTGAACTTCAATAGGAAAGATTTACTTGTAGTAACAAATAGAAATGATGAAGGTATTGATACGTGGCAAAAATCTCTAAAAAAATGTGCTATAGAATCAGACATAAACATCAGAACACTTGAAGAAATATATGATATAGAAGATTTATTATTTTTATCACTTGAATTTGACAGAATAGTAAGAACCGATAAATTTAAAACCAACAAGCTTTTTAATATTCATTTTTCAAACCTGCCAGCTTATAAAGGTATGTTTACTTCAGTTATGCCACTATTAAACGGAGAAAAACAAGGTGGAGTAACACTACATAAAATAAATAACGGAATAGATACAGGAGATATTATAAGTCAAAAATTATTTGATATTGACATAAATGACACAGCAAGAGATTTGTATTTTAAGTATTTAGATAATGCTTTTGAACTTTTCAAAGAAAATATAACAAAATTAATAGAAAATAAATTTGAAGCAAAAAAACAATCTTGTTATAACTCTACTTACTATTCAAAATCAGCAATAGATTTTCAGAATATTAAAATTGATTTGAATAAAACAAGTTTTGAAATACATAATCAAATAAGAGCTTTTATATTCAAAGAATATCAATTACCTACAATTAATGGATTTAAAATAGAAAAATCAATATTAACTGATGAATATATTGGTAGAAATAAATTTGAAATTAATAAAGATAACATTATAATAAGTGGAATTGATGGATATAAAATTTGCATAGTAAAATGAAAGGAAATATATAGATGACTGACAAGATTAAATTGGCGATAAATTTTGATATAGGAGGAACTGCATGTAACTTAGATTGCAGCTATTGCTATCGAAAAGGACAAGGGATAAAAGACAGAAATACACCTGCTAAGTTTGAATACTCTGTTGAACATATGTTAAAAGCATTGTCAAAAGAGCGTCTTGGAGGAAATGCAATAATTTGTATGTGTGGAGGAGGTGAAACACTTCTACCAAAAGAAACTGTTCCTTTAATAAAAGGTTTTTTAAAAGAAGGTCATGTTGTTGATTTGGTAACAAATCTGACATTAACTCGCCGAGTTGATGAATTACTTGATATTCCAAAAGAAGATTTAGAAAGACTTATTTTAAAAGCTTCTTTTCATTATTTAGAATTGAAAAGACTCAATAAGCTCGATGATTATTTTAATAATTTTAACAGATTAATAAAAGCAGGTGCTTCAGGTAGTCCTATTTTGACAATATGTGAGGAATATATTCCTCTGTTGGATGAAATCAAACAACTTTGTCTTGAAAAAATAAATGATTTGCCACATATAACTTGTGCCCTTGATAATTTTGATACGACAATGAGTCCTCGAGAATTTTATACACCAGAGTTTGTGGAGATGGTCAAAGAAAAGTTTGATTCAAAAATATTCGAGACTTTCACAGAACTTTTAAAAATAACACCACAAGAACACTTTTGTTATTCTGGAATGTGGAATATTATTGTTGATGCAGAAACTGGTAACACACAAAAATGTTTTTATGCACCAGTTGAACAAAATATTTTTAAAAATTTGAAAAAACCAATTAAATTTGAACCTATTGGATATAATTGTCCAAAACCTAATTGTGCAGTAAATTGGAATTGGAATGGAATGGGCATAATGCCAGATTTGAAATTTAAAACATATTCACAAATTTTGTTTAGACCTAATACGTATAATAAGAAAGTTTTAAAATTATTGGATTTTAAATTTTATGATTTTCAAAGAGAATATTCGGACGATGAGAAGATATTTATTTCTAATAAAGTAAAAAAGAAATACGAAAAATATTATAAAAAACAAAATAAAATAAGTTTAAAAAACAAAATCAGACTAAAAATATATAATTATTTAAAAAATAAATTAGAAAAAAAAGGGTTAATATAAATGAAGTTAAAAAATTTCTTTAAAAAAATATTAAAAAAAAATAAAAATAACATTCCAATCGAAAAAAAACAAACTGATGTATGGTTAATAACTGGATGTTCTTCTGGAATAGGATATGAGCTATGTACAGAACTTTTAAAAAAAGGTTATAAAGTTGCTGCAGGTCTCAGAAAAAAAGAACGTCTAAATAAATTAAAAGAAGAATTTCCTGAAAATTTATTACCATTAGAAATAGATGTTACAAACGAAGAACAGACAAAAAAAGCTATAGAAGAAGCTATTTCTTATTTTGGAAAAATTGATGTGTTGGTAAATAATGCAGGTATTAGTTTTTTTGGTGCAATAGAAGAAACAAAAATCTCGGATGTAAAAAGAATATTTGAAACAAATTTCATTGGGTATGTAATTACATCCAAATATATTTTACCTCATTTTAGACAAAATAGAGATGGACTTATAATAAATATTTCTTCTGTATGCGGAATTGAGGCTTACCCTGGCGTTACTTTTTATTCTGCTTCCAAATTTGCAATTGAAGCTTTTTCAGAAGCGTTAAGAAAAGAAGTTAAACCTCTGGGAATTAGTGTATTGAACGTTAATTTATCAGCAGCTCGTACACCATTAACATTAAAAGTTGATTTAAAAAAACCTTCTATAGTAGAGTATCAAGAAATATTAAAAAACAGTTATGATGTTTTTTTTAATCAATTGGAATATAAAGAATCAAAAATTTGTCCACAGAAACTAGTTAAAGCAATAATATATCAAGCCGAGAATTTTAGATATTCTAGCTTGTATTTAGGTTCAGAATGTTTAAACATAGCTAAAAATAAATATTTAAATATGTTAAAAAATGTAGAAAAACAGATGGAAAATCCTTTTGATGTAGAGTACTGTTAACAAAAAATTAAGTTTCTAGCAGTCATAATTGGTTAATTAATATATTTTGGAGATTTATAATGCAATGAGAATATTTATATCATTTTTTTCTTGTGCGGAAGATTCTAATAATAAAGAAGCAATACCTTGTTTTTATGAAAGTTTTATAAAAGGTTTAAAAGAAAGTAATAATGAACTTTTTGTTTATATTACAAGAAAATTTGGTTACGATTATGGCAAGGCACCAAGAAAATTATTAGATCAGATTAAAGACTTCAACCCTGATATTATAATCCTTTTTAATAATGCTTTTTATGAAATTACAAATGAATTTGAATGTCCTATTTTTGTTTATGAAGTCGATTCCCCTTTGTATTACTCAAATAAAAACGCTCTCAAAAGCAACATAGATAGATATAAGTTCATTGTTATTCAAGAAGAATCAAAAAGAATTTTGGTTGATAATTTTAAAGCGCCTGAAAAAAATATTCTCGTAGCTCCTTTTTTCTCGGAAATAAAACATGAAAATATTCCGTTAAAACAAAATATTTGTTTTATAGGTTCTAAATTTATTTCAACGGAAACAAAAAGCCGTTTTTCAAGGTTTATGATGTCAAATCCGTCTTTTGAAGAGATAGAGATGTTTAAAAAACTTCTTACGGTTTATGAAAAACAGCCTTTTTTAAGTGATGAAGAAATCTTCCAAAAATTTAACGTAACTTCAGAAAAAATCAAGGAAAATTTTGTAACTGCTGATATTATATTCAATCTTTCTGACTACAACAGAACAAAAACATTGTCTTGTGTTTCAGATTTGGGAATAAGGATATACGGAACAGAAAGATGGATGACAGACAATTATAATGAACCCTTTCTTATATTAAATTATGATAAAACACCGGTATATTCAATAAAGCATAATCAAGATGTATATAATGCTTCTAAAATTGGAATAAACATAAACCATCTTCAGGCGACACAGGCTTTTTCATGGCGAGTATGTGATATTATGGCATCCGGAGCTTGCTTGGTTAGTGAATATAAACCTGATTTAGAAAAACGTTTTGCTTCAATAGGATTACCTTTATTCCACAACCCATATGAAGCAAGAGAACTCTGTATAAAATTACTCAAAGAAGAAAATTTAAGAGCAGATATTGTTGCTGCATCTAATGAAATAATAGAAAAAAAATACAGATTTAAAAACACTAAAGAATTGATTGAAGATTTCTTTGATATTTCCTTAAATGGTGTAAATTCTTCAGTAAAGTATTATGCAGAGGATCTCCTGAACAAATCTAATAAACCTAGAAAGTTAAAGTATAAAATCTTTATGTATTGCTATGAGAAACTGCAAAAGAAACTGCAAAGAAAAGGATATGTGAAAAAATATGACTAAATTGTGTTATGATATGATAAAATTTTTAGACTTAGAGAAAATAAATAATCGTTTTAGAGATGAGATTGATTCAAGGATTAAAACAATCCTTGACAAAGGCTGGTATTTGCAAGGTGAAGAAAATGAAATTTTTGCTCAGAATTTTGCTAAATTCTGCGGCACTAAATATTGTATTGGTGTTGCTAATGGGCTTGATGCAATCAATTTAATAATTAGAGCTTATGGGTTCAAGAATGGAGACGAAATAATAGTACCTTCAAACACTTATATAGCAACTATTCTTGCCATTTCGGAAAACGGATGTACACCTGTTCTTGTAGAGCCTGATATTAACACATACAATATTAATCCGGATTTAATAGAAGATAAAATTACACCTAAAACTAAGGCAATAATTGTAGTTCACCTATACGGTCAAGCTGTACAAATGGATAAAATATGGGAAATAGCTAAAAAATATAATCTAAAAATTATTGAAGATTCAGCTCAAGCACATGGAGCAGGGGTAAATGTTGGTGGAGAATTAAAAAAAGTTGGGAACTTGGGAGATGCTTCAGCTTTTTCTTTTTACCCTGGTAAAAATCTTGGTTGTATGGGTGATGGAGGATGCGTTACTACAAATGATGAAGAATTATTCAAAAAGGTTAAAGCTATTGCAAATTACGGAAGTGACAGGAAATATCACCATATCTATAAGGGAGTTAACTCTAGACTTGACGAAATTCAGGCAGCTGTTTTGGACGTTAAATTAAAGTATTTGGATGAAGATAATAAAAAACGTAGAGAAATCTCCAAATATTATCGAGAAAATATTAGGAATCCAAAAATAATTTTGCCAAAAACTTATTATGAAAATTCTCATGTATGGCACGTTTTTACAGTAAGAACAGATAAAAGAGATGAATTTCAGAAATATTTAACTGATAATGGAATACAAACAATAATTCATTATCCAACACCTCCTCATAAACAGGGAGCTTACAAAGAATGGAATCACCTATCTTATCCAATATCGGAAGAAATACATAGAACTATAATAAGTATTCCAATTTCTCCTGTTATGACAAAAGATGAAGTAGAAAAAGTTGTAGAGGTAATTAATGAATACTGATTTATTGAATTTTTTATTGTATTTTTCTTTTTCTAAGAAAGATAGAAAAAAGGCAAAGGAATATTTTAATCAAAAAAGTATCAACGATCTAAAACTTATAATGACTTTACTTGTAAAAGATGAAGAAGACATTATAGAAACAAATATTAGATTTCATAAAGCTATGGGAGTAGATGGATTTATTGTAACAAGCCATAATTCTACGGATAAAACCAATGAAATCTTGGAAAAGTTAAAACAAGAAGGAATTGTTTTGGATATTATTTATGAAACAAATCCTGCATATGACCAAGAAAATTTTGTAGATAGAATGATAAAATTAGCGAAACGTAAATATAAAGCTGATTGGATTATAAACGCTGATGCAGATGAATTTTATTATTCAAAGGATTTGAACTTAAAAAAGAGCATTCTAAAATATAAAAAAACAAATGTTAATGTTCTTTGGGTTGATTCAAATTTTTTATTTACAGATAATAGAGAAGATTTTTTGAATTGTCCTTATTTTATAAAAAAACCTTTTCTTGAGTATGAAGCCGAAATGCTTGGTATTAAAGATAAGGATGAATATAAGAATTATATAGGTTCACAAGGTTGTACAAAAGTTATTCATAAAACCAAGGGATACAAAAAAATATGTATAGGAAATCATTATGTAAGAATGTGGCATAACATCAATATTGAAACTCCTTATATAACTTTGTACCACTATACAATAAAAAATTATAATGAACAGGTAAAAAAATTAAAAAGATATATTGAATCTATCAACGGAATAAAAAAAGGCTGTGGTGTTCACATGATAAAAATGATAGAAAAATATGAAAATGGTACTTTAAGAGAAGATTTTGATAATACTTACAGTGAAACAATGCGAAACTTTTTAATAGAACAAGGAGTTATCTCGATAGATAAATCTGTTTCTAATTTTTTAAAATTTATGAGGAAAAAATAATATATGAGTAAAAACTTAGAATACAATTTATTTTTAAGTCTAGGGGAAGATTGCGCTTGTACAAGTTACTTAAGAAATTGTAAATTACAATTTGTATCATTTCCTTTCGATTGGCTGACCCATGCTTCTTTTGAAAAAAGAATAGAACTTATATGCAATAATTTTGACAATTTTTTAAATTTTAAAGATTTGTATGATTTAAAACTTGATAAAAACCCAAATAATAACTTTGATTCTTATGGAAATAAATCAACTGATTTTTATCATTATCATGACTTTGCTCCGGATACACCTCTTAATATAAGCTATCCTCAAGTTAAAAATAAATATGATAGAAGAATTAAAAGATTTTATAATAAAATAAAAAAATCAAAAAAAATTCTTTTTGTATGGTTTAGTAGAGATAAAATATTGTCAAAAGAACAGCTAACATTAGCTTTAGATAAATTAATGAATAAATTTCCAAATAAAAAAATTGATTTACTTATATTAGAAAACAATTTTGATCGTTTTAATAAAAATATCGAAAAAATAAATATTTCAGAAAATATTACCAAATATATTTTCGATAATGCAACTTTCCATTCTGATAATCCTTTAGATGAATGTATGGGAAATAAAGAATTAACATATACAATTTTAAAAAAATATAAAATAAAAAATTTATTACTAAAAAAAATACAATTATTTTTCTTAAAAATGTCAATAAACATAGTTACATCACAAAAAATAAGAAAACTTTTAAGAGAAAAATTTATATAAAAATAGCAAGGTTTTATATTGATAAATAGATATAATTTTGATTTTGAAAAATTTTGAATATTGCATGAGATAGTAAAAAAATTTATTCAGAATTTAGACCAAACTTTAAATTAAAAATAAAAAAGCGTTTTAAATTTGAAAAAGATTAGACAAAAGTTCAAATACTAAAACCTGTTTCATCCAAATATTTTTTTAAATTTTTCTTAAAACTATCCATTGAGAAATATTTGTCATAAATATTTCTAGAATTTGTTCCTATTTTTCTGAATTTTTCTTTGTCTTGAACAATTTCAGACATCAGTCCACATAATTCTTTAGGATTTGTCGGTTCAAATAATATAGCATTTTTCCCATTTTCGCATAACAATGCTTGACCGATTCTGTTTGAAATAAGCGGAATTTTACCAAACATAAAACCGTGGGTTACAACTATAGGTAAAGGATCTTGAATAGATGTACAAACGACGCAATCACTTTTTCTATAATATTCAAATAATTCATTTTGAGGTATATTTCTGATAAATTCTATATTATCTATATTTTTTGTAATACTTTTCAACTCAGACTCATATTTAAAATCTTCTTTTTGTAGAGGAGAGCCGATAACATAAAACATACTTTTTTGACGTAAATCATCTGGCATTAATTTTATAGCTTCCACAAAAGTTTTTTGATTTTTTCTTTTTCCAATAGTTCCAATACAAATAAATACTACTTTATCCTCATCTTGAGAATAAGGAGTCGTATCCTCCTCTTTTAAGCCATACATTAATAATCTTGTATTTGCATTTTTATCAATATATTTTACAGATTTATCAGTCAAAGGACTGACACACAGAGTCACTTTTGAATTTCTTAGTGCTATTTTTACAAATTTATCATCCTTTTTATGAATCTCGTGAGTATACCAAACTATTGGAGTTTTTATATTTTGACAAACATCTAATGCATAGAAAAATTCTCTTGCCAGTGATGAAATTATTATTAAATCAAATTTATTGCAAAATTCTACAAAAGAACTCTTTTTCTTTGGCAAATCTGAATAATAAAAAGTTCTAAAACCTTGATTAACAAAATCATCCTGTAACTTACCATATTCAGGTCCTACGACACAAATTTCTGCTTGATAAATATCCTTCAAACTTTTGCATAAATCAAACGCTACTTTCGGAGCACCTGTTCTCGAAAAATCATGAGTTACAACTAATATATTTTTCTTATTTTGATTTATATCTATTTTGTTATTGTTATTACAATTGTCTAAAAAATATAAATTTTCTTTATTAAAAACTACTTTGCGCATATGATTTCTAAAAATATTTAATTCAAAAAAATCATTAGGCATTTTGGTTAAAAAACTTATAGAATATAATATTTTTCTGAATATATATTTCATCTAAAAACCTTATTCAAATAATCTACATTTTTATTATACAATAAATTATAGTATGGAAGATTAGGATATAAAAATGGAAAAATTAATAAGTGTTGTAATATGTTCATACAATCATGGTATTTATTTGCCGGAAACCATAAGAAGTGTATTAAATCAAACTTACAGCAATATAGAACTTATTGTAATAGATGACAAATCTACAGACAATTCATCAGAAATCATCAAATCATTAATTCCGGAATGCAAACAAAAGTTATCTAATTTTATTTTCATAGAAAAAGATGAAAATAAAGGTGTAGAAGACAGTATGAAGAGAGCAAGAGGGATTTTTAAAGGTGATTATATTTTTCCAATGGGTTCTGATGATGTTTTAAAACCTGATGCAGTAGAGACTTTATACAATTTTATAAAAGATAAAGATGAATATGGATTTGTTGGCGGAAATGCTGAAATAATAGATAGCAGCGGAAAAAAATGTTATTGGGATGATAAGTTAAATCTTGTATATAATGATAAAGAAGCAAAATATAAAACTTGGGGAGACCTTACTAAACAAGTAGCTAAAAAGCTTAATGCAGATTTCAATTCTGATAATTTTGGCAGTTATAAATCCTTGCTTTTATCAAATTATATAGTTAACGGATACATGTTTTCAAGAAAAGCATATTTAGAAGCTAACGATTACTATGATTGTATTTTTGAAGATTGGTATATGAATCTTGAAATAGCAAAAAAATATAAATTTAAATACATTGATAAAATTATATACTCATACAGAAAACATAATAAAAGCTGTATAAATAATACATCGTATTCGATACCTCGATATTACACAACCTTAATGACGCAAAAAAAATATTGTGAAGAAAATAATTTAATAGAAGAATGGAAAAAAGCGTATAAATATCCTATTGGAGAAGAGGAAGAAAAGTTTATAAATAATTTTTTAAATAATAAACTTGATAGACAAACTATTTTAAATACAGCTCTTTTGATAGTTGAAAAAAATAAGCAAATTCATAAAGCCGGAAAATTCAGAATTATTAAAAAGGATAGCAAATTAGAAAAGTTTCTTAAAAGTATATTGAAACTTGTAAAAAAGAACAAAAAATAAATGTTCAAAACTATGTAGAAAAGTAGTAAAAAGATGTAGAAAAAATGTTCAAAATTTAGAAGTTTTCTACATCATTTTTTTTTTATTAAAAATTTTAGGTAAAAAAATGTAGAAAAATGTTCAAAACTTTATAATTTTCTACAAGTTTTCTACATATCTTTGAACATAAAAAATCCAATAATATCAATACTTTCACCTACTTATGAACAAATAATTAAAGCTTATGATGAAGAAGATTATTTTATATATAAATATAATTAATAATATTAATATTATAAAAACAAATAACAAAACTTTTAAAAGAAAAGTTTGTAAAATAAACAAAAATAAAATAAAAAAATTTAAAAACTTCAATAAAAGCTCTTTTTGGGATAAAATTAAATAGAATTAAGTAGAGTATGTAAATAAGGAGAATATATTATGATAATGCTTACAGTGGCATTGTTGATGAGTATGGTATTATGTTTGTTATTTGGTGTGCCATATATAGATTTTTTGAAAAGAAAAACAATCGGACAGTACATTCTTGATGTAGCACCGGAAGAGCACGCTAAAAAAGCTGGTACACCAACTACAGGTGGAGTTTTTATTGCTCTTGCGATAATCATTTCATCAGTAATAACTCTTCTTATGGATCAGCAGATGGATAATTCTGCTTGGATAATTCTAATAACATTTCTTTTTATGGCTTTAGCAGGTTTGCAGGATGATTATTTGAAAATAAAAGGTCACGAAAATAAAGGTTTGAGTCCTAGAGGAAAACTTGTAAGACAAATTTTAATAGCTTTAATTCCTACAATTTATTCGATGCAGACATATGGAACTGTTATAACTCTAGGGTCTCATACATTTGATTTGGGAATTTTATATCCGATATTTACAGTATTTGTTGTGACTGGTGCATCAAATGCTTATAATTTGACAGATGGTTTAGATGGTTTAGCTGCATCTACGGGAATTCCTGCGTTTTTAGCTTGCGGATTTTTGGCATTTGTAGATGGTCATAATGCTGCAGCAATAGTTGCTGCTACAGTTGTTGGGGCTTTAATTGGATTTTTGAAATACAATAAACCGAAAGCTCAGGTATTTATGGGTGATACAGGTTCTTTGGCTCTTGGTGGTCTTTTGGGTACTCTAGCAGTTATCGGAAGATGTGAACTTTTACTTGCTTTATTTGGCGGTATTTTTGTTATAGAAACTTTATCTGTAATAATTCAAGTTACAAACTTTAAACTGACAGGTAAAAGGGTTTTCAAAATGTCTCCTATCCATCATCATTTTGAACTCTGTGGGCATTCTGAGATAAGAATAGTTAAGGAATTTACTGTAGTTTCTTTAATTTTATCGATTATAGCGGTTGTATTAAATTTTATACTTTAATCTCCAATATCCAGAATATCTTGAATTTCGTTGTAGTTTTTATTAATACTTTCAATATATTCTTTTATAAAATATGAGTAGCTTAATAATTCAAGCGCATAATCTTTAGTTACATTACCTTCTAAGAAATTACAAAAGTACAAATATCCGTGTCGAAGGTTGAAAAGTTTGTATCCAATTTCTTGCATTTTCTCTTTAATGTCGTCTTTAATAAGGTTGTTCATAGATATACCATTAATAATATTAAATTTATTAATTTAATATTACACTATATAATTCAATATTGTCAAAATAGCCTTAAAAATGTTACAAATATTAAAATATTTTTTATAATGTAGTAATGAATACGATAAATGAAGTAAAATCTTTAGCAGCAAAGAAAGGTTTGACATTGACATACTTGGCAAAGTTTTTGTCTGAACGCACAAACAAGCATTGTTCAATTAATAATTTATCTAATAAATTACGTTCTAATACTATAAGATATTCTGAAATGAAACTTATAGCAGAAGCTTTGGATATGGAATTAATTTTTCGAGAAAAAGAATAGAAAAATTTATTAAAAATCAACATTTATGTTATAATCCGAGTATGAATATTAACCCAATTAACAGAATAAGTTTTCAGAATGTAAGTTTTAAAGAAAAATCTTCAAGTACTTCCAAAAGTACTGAATTTTGTCCTGAAGAAAATAAGTTAGTAAAGGAGCTTGATAAGATGAGTATGATTAATAATGTGAATATCAACAAAAAAGATTATGAACTTAATCTTTCTATGGAAGAGCTGGAGAAAAGGACACATAAAGATTATTTAACAACCAAAAAAATGCTTTCAGAGGATGCTTCTGAATATTTAGAGCTTGATGATGGCGATAAAGAGGCTTTGAAACATCTTGTAAAAGCTGCTGTGGTTTTGGATAAAGTTAATATGCAACTTGATAATCCAAACAATTTGCCGTTTAAAGAGTATTTAGAAAAAGAAATTTCAAAAGGAAATGAACAAGCTAAGTTAACTAAGATATTATTTGATGCACAAAAGGGAGTTTGTTCACTTGATAGAGAAAGTAATATGATAGAGCTTGCAAAAGGAGTATCAGAGCGTCCAGGAAAAGGTGTATATCCACAGGATTTAGAAAAAGAAGAATTTCATACAATTCTAATAAAGATGTTAAAAGACGGTAAAGTTGATGAAGTTGCAAAAATTTTAAATCAGCGTTCAATAGTTGAAAGAGTGGGTAATGAACTTGTAGCAACTGATTATGTGGACAAATTTAAAGATGATTTTGCATATATGGCATCAGAACTTGAAAGAGCAGCAGAGACTTCAACTAATGAAGATTTTAATGAGTTTTTAAAATTACAAGCAAAAGCACTAAGGACAGCAGATCCAATGTTGGATGCTTATGCAGACAAAAAATGGGCAACTTTGCAGGATACTCCTTTAGAATTTACAATTACAAGAGAAAATTATTCAGATGAATTAACGGAAACAGTAGTTGAAAATCCTGAATTGAAAAAGTTATTGGATGAGAATGGAATAGTTCCTGTAGCAAAAGACTTTTTAGGCGGCAGAGTAGGTATAATAAATAAAAAAGGAACAGATGCTATATTGGGTGTAAAGAGTTATTTGCCATTGATGGCTCAAAATATGCCGTTTAAGGATGATTATATTCAAAATATAACTCCTGACAGTAAAGATTCTAAACAAACAATGGTAGATGCAGATTTGGTAGCAGTAACCGGTGATGTTGGAGAATTTAGAGCGGGGATAACTCTTGCAGAAAATCTTCCGAATGATGATAAACTTTCTATTCGTGAGCTTGATGGTGGCAGAAGAAATGTTTACCATAGACAAATACGTTTGATAACTTCAGATGACGCCAGAGAAAAGATGAAAAAGAGATTGGAAGCTACATTAAATCCTGAACTTCATAAGTATTACAATGATGAGGCAGATCACTGGTTCACAGTAGGACATGAAAACGGACATTCGCTTGGACCAAAGTCAGGAACTGAGGGTTTGGGCAAATATAAATCTATAATAGAAGAAAATAAAGCAGATATGATATCTCTTGCGATGTTAGATGTTTTGACAGAGGCAGGAATGTATACACCTGAACAAAGAAATCAAATTATTGTAACTTACGCGACAGATAATATGATGATGTCAAAACCTACTCTGAGTCAGGCGCATAGAGTTCGATCAGTTATGCAGAATTACTATTTCATAAAAGAAGGGGCAATGGAGATTTCTCCTGAAGGAATTTTGAATGTAAATATTGATAAAATGGTTCCGACTGCAAGAAAAATGTTGGAAGAAATTATTCAAGTACAGATGAAGGGTGATTTTTCAAAGGGTGAAAAATATGTAATGGAAAATTTTGTATGGACAGATGAAATGCAAAAAATGGCAGATAATATTAAAAAAGTTTCAAAAACACTTAACGGAAAGGTTGAATCACCTTTAGCCGACAAACTTCTTGCAGAATAGAAATGTAAATATTTGTAACAAGAAAAAACTCCTGATGGCAATTTTGTGCAGTCAGGAGTTTTATTTAAGTTAAGTAGTGTAGAAAAAGTGAAGTCGTATGAAAATTTCAGAATTAAAAACAAATTATCCAACCCAATTAAATCCGCAAAATACATCATTTAGGTCAAAAGACGGTCAAAGCAGCGGAAATAATGTTTTGTTAGGTACGGTAGCTGCAGCATCAGCAGCTGTAGCAGGTGTAGCTTTGTATAAAAACCATAAAACAGGTAAAGTTTTAAAAGATACTTTTACAAAATTAAAACAAACTGAGATAGATTTGAGTGCAGCAAAAGAAAAGATTGCAGAAACTCAAAAAAAATTAGATTCTATTTCTGACGTTAGTGTTGAAGAGAAAAAAACAGGTAAATTTGGAAAGAAATTAAAGAAGACAGGTAAAAAGGCGTGGAAGAAAACAAAGAAAACTTGGAAAAAGACAAAAAAAGCTTTTCGCAATATAGGTGAAAAATTTAGTTGGAATAAAGAAAAAACAGAAAAATATTCTGAAAATAATAAATATGATTCAAAGGCTCAAAAAACAATAAAAAAACTTCTAAAAAGGATAAAAAAGTTAGAATCGGATACTTCAAAAAATAAGAACAAATTTGAAATCTCTGGAAAGTCTGGAAATGATAAAAAAGTTGGTTTTTGGACAAGATTAAGAAATGTATTTTCCAGATCAAAAGATAAAACTGGTGTAAAAATTAATGAAAATAGTGATAATTTTTCAAGGGTAATTGATATAAAAGCAGATAAAGCAAATAGTGAAAAAGAAGCTTTAAAAGCTCGTGAAATTGGTGAAAAATATTTAGATGATGAAGCTGCAGCATTACGTTCAGCAAAGGAAGCGAGTGACAAACGTAATGAAAAGTGGCTGGAAAAAGAGCATGCCAGAAGAGAAAAAGAATATGAAAAAATGTGGTTTGATGCAGAAAAATTGAAAGCAAAAGAAGACAAAGCCAAAATTAGAGCAGAAAAAGACAGAATAAAAGCGGAGAAATTAAAAGAAAAGCAAGAAGCAAAATCTAAAAAAGGCGGATTTTTCTCAAGAATGAAGAATTCTATCCAATCAAAATGGTATGAAAGAAAATTAAACAAAGCATATAATAAAAATCAAGAGAAATTTATAAAAGAAGAAGATGTTGTCGCTTATGATGAAAAGCTTAGAAAAGCAGTAGAAAAGAGTGATAAACGTAATGAAAAGTGGTTAGCAAAACAACGCGCTCAAGAAGAAAAAGAATACGAAAAATTTTGGCAGAAAGCCGAGATTGAAGAAACCGAAAATAAACTTAAAAAACCGGGTTTTTGGAAAAGATTTTTTTCAGAATTTTTTGAAAATCAAGATATCTAATTCGTCAAGTTTTTGATAAATCATAGAATTAAAAACAAATATAATATCGGCATTTAGTTTTGGGAAATCAAAATTAAAGCCGATATTATATAGTTGATTGTTGGAAAAGATTACTGATGAATTTATATGTCCTATAAAATTTGCATTTTCACTTTTGAACATTTTAAATAATTTATTATTGTATTCATTGATTGTTTCCATTGATAAGTCATCATTAGGAAGAGTTACAAGAGTTCTTCCATCGTACAAAGATGTTAAAATGTATTTATCTCCTTCAATAAATTTTTCCAAGAAAATAGATTTAGCAATAATAGGTGAATAATTAAATATTTCTTGCTTATATTTGATAACTTCATCCATAGAATGAGCAATTTTAGAAAACCCGTCTGCTTTAACAAAAAGCGGAAATTCTTTAGGATAAAGGAATCTTTCTGGTGTATTAATTTGGTATTTAGAAGTCATTTCGAATGCAAATTTTTTAGAAAGAATAAGATTAGTCCAAAAAGCAGTCAATCCAATACAGTTAATGAAGTTTTTTTTCATAACATCTACTATTCCTTGCAGAATTAATTTTTCATTTTCAACAATAACAAGGTCAATCTTTAGAGCTTTGCATTTGGTAGCAAGTTCTTTGAAGGTATTAAATTTAATTTCAGCAGTATTTGGGTATTCAAAATTTGTGTAGAGTTTATTCAGATACTTGGACTTGGTAATCAAAGGAAGCGATTTTGCATTTTTATCTCCGATAATAATTACATTATATGCATTCACTTTATAAAAACCTCCGATAAGTATTTTAACATAAACTCCTCTTGAAATTTGGTTTTGTTTCTGGTTTAATTTATTCTAGGGTTTTTATATTGGTAGGTAAAAACTTTTTGATAATTAAATAAGCCGATGTGATGCCCGAGCGGGTAGTGTTTGTAACAAACGGCGCGTTAGGGTATAATATAGGCAATACAAAGGGTGATGAATTTGGTAAAAATCTAGCGTATAAAGATAAAGACCAATTCCATCACTTGAGACCGTTAAGAAATTGATAATTGAATAAGCCGATGTGATGGAATTGGTAGACGTGCCAGACTCAAAATCTGGTGTAGGCAACTACGTGCCGGTTCGACCCCGGCCATCGGCAAATTAATAAAAAGACCTGTTTATGGGTCTTTTTTTATTGTAAATAAAAGTTTTATAGCGCGGGGTCGAACCCAAAGCGAAGCTTTTTCGGTTCGAGCGCGAACGAGCAGAGGCTGGAATTAATCTAAATCTATTTTAGAAACATCAACCAATTCCTTTAATTCAATTCCAAGTGCTGTTGCAATACGCTCTAATGTATCAATCCCCGCAACACTCGTTCCTCGCTCTATTGCACCAAGTGACGTTGCACTTAAATCTGATTTTTCTGCCAATTCCTCTTGGCTAAATCCAAGTTTATTTCTTAATAATTTAATTTTTAAGCCAATTTTACTTACTATATTATTAGGTTTACTTTTCATAGTTATAAGTATACTAACTTGTTGACAAATTATAAACAATAAAGTATACTTATGATTATCTTAAGTATACTTATGATAATAATGGAGAATTTATTATGTTTGAAGAAGAAATCAAAAAGAATATTTTTAAGAAGTTGGATTCAATGGAAGAAAGCTTAAAGTACGATATAGAATCATTATGCGAACATTTAGCAACAGTGCACGAACTGGCAACTTTGTTTCATTGGGGCAACAAAAAAGAGCCAAGTGAAGAACAGAAAGTTTAATAATTATTTGGCTAACCTTGTTATTCTTTTCCTATGCTAAATTCATTGTCAGAAATATCAACTTTTTTTGCTCTTTCCAGATAAAATATTTGATTTTGAAATTTATGATAAAGAGCCAATCCTGATTCATTACTTATACAAGCTTCTCTTTGAGGACCAAATTTTATCATTGTACAAGATTGATTATTAATAGTTTTATTTGTATCTATGATTTCCGGTTTTGGTGAATCCAATAGGGACATACCCGCAGGTTTTTTCCAATAAACAATCGGACCTACTATGTTTAGTGCATTATCACGTTTCATATCTTCTGAAACAGGAGATTTTGTAAGTTTTTTAGTTTTTACATCATATTTATAAACATTATCTCCACCGTCGTATGAATAAACACTATGTATTTTGTCATCTTCTAAAAACAATGTTTTCCATTTATCGCCTTTTATATAAGATTTAAAATAAACGAATTGGTTATTCTTATTAAGAGTTTTGACATCAATAGCGTATGAAATATTTCTACCTCTTTTCATGTACAAACTATCTACTGTTGTGTTAATACTTGTACAAGCAGTCAAAAGTAAGCTTGTAGCTAAAAATAAGGCGATTTTTTTCATATTAATTCTCCAAAAATTTTCCCATAGCTCTAAATTTATTATATCTTTCTTCTTTTAAAGTTTCAATAGATTTTTTATCTAACTCTTTTAAAGCATTTTTTATAGAATTTTTCATATTCATAGCAGTTTCATTGTAATCACAATGAGCTCCACCTAAAGGTTCTTTAATTTCTTCATCTATAATATCAAATTCTAACAAATCTTTAGAAGTAATTTTCAACGCTTCAGCGGCATCCGCGAAACGAGAAGCGTCTCTCCAAAGTATAGAAGCACATCCCTCAGGAGAAATAACAGTATAATAAGCGTGTTCAAGCATCATTACTCTATCAGCTACAGCTAAACCCAAAGCTCCACCACTACAGCCTTCACCTGTAATTATTGAAACAATAGGAACATTAAGTTTTGACATTTCTCTTAAATTAACCGCAATCGCAGCACCTTGACCTGTTTCTTCTGCCTTTATCCCAGGATAAGCACCAGGAGTATCAATAATAGTAACTATTGGCATATTAAACTTATTTGCGTGTTTAAAAAGTCTTAAAGCTTTTCTGTAACCTTGAGGTTGAGGCATTCCAAAATTATATTCCAAATTTTCTTTAGTATTTTTACCTTTCTGAATACCTATAATCATAATTGGACGCCCGTCTAATTTAGCAATACCGCCAATTATAGCTCTATCGTCCATTCCTTCTCTGTCACCGTGTAATTCGATGAAATCTTCGCACATCAAATCTACATAATCTAAAAATTTTGGTCTTTCAGGATGCCTTGCAATCTGTAATTTTTGTGAAGGTTTCAATTTTGAATACAACTCCTTTTTGTAATCTTGAGCTTGTTTTTCGAAGTCCTCAATTTGGCTATTTAAATCCATTCCGGACTCTTCACTCATTTTTTTCAGTTCATCTATTTTCTTTTGTATTTCTACGATAGGTTTTTCAAAGTCTAATACTGTAGCCATCTTTTTTATACCCCATGCATATCTAAAATATTAGCCAGTGTTCTTCTTAAATTCTTCCTCTTAGAGACTATATCTACCTGACCGAATTTTAGCAAATATTCTGCTGTCTGAAAGTCTTCAGGAAGTTTTTGTCTAATAGTTTGTTCAATAACTCTTCTTCCTGCAAAACCAATTCTTGCGCCTTGTTCGGCGATAATTATGTCACCCAAAGTACCGAAACTTGCAGTGATTCCGCCAAATGTCGGTTCTGTTAACAAATTTATATACAAGATTCCCGCTTCATCTAATTTTCCAACCGCACAAGAAGTTTTTGCCATCTGCATTAAACTCAATGCACTTTCTTGCATTCTTGCACCGCCTGATGATGTTATAGCAAGCATTGGAAGTTTTAATTCAAGAGCTTTTTCCATTATTCTGGTAACTTTCTCACCTACTACACTACCCATTGACCCGCCCATATAATCAAAATCCATTACAGCAGCAGCTATCTTATGTCCATCTATTTTTCCGATACCTGTTATTACAGCTTCATCAAGACCAGTCTTAGCGTGTGCTTTTTTCAGTCTTTCTGAATAAGCTTCCGTGTCAACAAAATGCAATGAATCTGTTGGAAGAACATTTTTAAACATTTCTTCAAAAGAACCTTCATCAAAAAGTTGCTTAATTCTTGTTGTTGCATTTATTCTAAAATGGTAGTCACAATGAGGACATACAAATAAATTTTCTGCTAATTCACTTTTTAAAATTTGAGAATCACAATGAACACATTTTGTCCATAATTCCGGAGTCTCTACATCAATACCCTTCATATCGCGGGCTCTACGCTCTATTTGAGCTTCTTTTCTCTTGTCAAACCATTCTTGTATTGTCATATTATATACACATACGGATTACAATTATCCGTCCTTCTCCTAATTTAATTCACTTTTTCATTTTACACCAAAAATGCTCAAATAAATAGGTTTTAATAATTTGTTACGCTTTATAAATATTTAAAGAATTTCTTTTTATAAAAAGAGGGGTTGGTTTAAACCAGACCCTCCTTTAATGCCTTCACTGCGGCTTGAGTCCTGTCATCAACCACAAGCTTTTGTATTATATTACATACGTGTGCTTTTGCTGTGTGTTCGCTTATAGTTAAGGTTTTTGCTATCTGACTGTTTGACTGACCGTCGACAACTAATTTTAATACTTCATATTCTCGCTGTGTTAAATTCGAATGATGCTCTTTAAATGAACTTCGAGAAAATTGGCGGGAAGGTATTATTCCGCCATTTTTGTCACGGATATAAGGTACTACGTGCGGATCTATCCACATTGCACCTTCTTTTACCATTTTTATTACGCTCATCAGAAAATCTGTACTTATATCTTTTATTACATAAGCACTTGCTCCGGCACTTAGTGATGAGTTTAATTCGTTTTCTGAAATATGAGACGTTAACATCACTACTTTTATATTGTTATTGTATTCAAGAATTTGCTTTGTAGCTTCTATTCCAGAAATGTCAGGTAATCCTATGTCCATCAAGACTATATCAGGCTTTATTAATTTTGATTTTTCGATTGCCTCTTTACCATTCACAGCTTCGCCTATTATCGCCAAATCAGGATAGTCGGTGAAAAGTGATTTTATTCCTATACGCATTAGTTTTTGGTCTTCTACAAGTAGTATTTTTATCTGCATGTAACCTCCTTTTTTGATAAGGCAGGAACTTTTTCCCAGATTAATATTAAATTATTTCTTTTATTTATTAAATTGCAGGAGTAAATATCTTTAATGCTAATAGCGTATAGTTTAAATTCAGAAGTATTTTTTTAAAGATTCTTGTAAATCAAGAATCTTTATGTGATTTTCTAACATTGCCTGATTTCGAGCTTCATATGCTTCCATATAATTATCATTAATATCTATTGCTTTATTAAAATTTTCCACTGCTTCATCATAGTTGTCTTGAAGATAATATAACATACCGATTAGCGTGTATTCTATCTCCTTGGTTTCAGAATATTTAAGAGCTTTTTTATAGTATTCTAAAGCTTTGTCATAATTCTTTCTGAATTGATTTATGCAGCCCAAACCACGCAATACAACAGGATTTTCAGGCGATATATTGTAAGCTTTCTCTAAAGCTTCTTCTCCTGAATCATAATCATAATTATCGTATGCCTGTTTTGCCTTTTTAATTAGTGTGATAAATTTTATTTTTGCACTCGATTGTTTTAAAAACTCAGAAATACTATTCAAATGATTTGTTAGCTCATCCATACTAAACCGTGTGCATTTTTTCGAAAATGCCCTTCTTCTGAACCCAAATTTCTACTTCTAATTTATTTCCCTCTTCTATCAATATATTTTTGAGTTCTTTGAAATTCAATTCTGATTGCTTAATATCACAGAGCATAAACATTACAAAATGTCCTTGCATTAATGTTTGTTTTATATCTTCTATATTAACTTTGTACTTTGCAAGAACATTGGAAACCCCTGCAACAATTCCTACTTTGTCTGCTCCTGAAACTGTTATTATTATTTTATAATCATCCATTTTATGCTCCTTTAATTTCAATATTAATTATAAGGGTTGAATATATTTTAAGTCAATGCGCAAAAAATTTTTTTATGTAATTTATATAAAGTATGAGAATTCAATCTTCTTACGTTACAGATTATAATTGTCCATTTTATGCAAATATAAATTCACCAAAACTTAGGTTTAAACAAGAAGATTTTTTTGTGAACATAAGAGGATATGGTAAAAATAGAGCTTGGGCAAATAGTGTAAAATCAACTACTGACAATGCTGTTAATTTAATTCGTAAAAATTCGACACTGGATAATATTCTAAAATTTATATCAGCAGGAGTAAGAAAAGCAAATACACTATGTTTAGATATTGGAAAAAAGTTACATTCCGGCATTTTAAGAACCAAACGTGATGGGTGGTTATGTCATTCTGATTGGTCAGGACTTGAATTATGGACGGATTATTCACACGTTTCTCGTTATAAAAATTATATAGAGAGGCTTGATGAAATTGCTAATAAAAAATTAATTAACCCTTATGATGATATTGAACTAACTATTCCAATTATTGAGGAAAATGGCTCAAGCCTAAAGCATTGTAGTGAAAAATATATTAACAACGCTTTTAAGCATATTGCTGAAATTTACGGACATTTTAAACAAAGTTTTAACTCTAAAGAAATAAACAATTCTCAAATGAAAGATGTAAATAATGATATTGCAGAAATTCGTTGGATTTTAGCTCACTCAATGCCTTGGGAAAGAGGAAGTGATGCTATATCTAATATTTTTATAAGAGCTATGTATAAATCAATCGGAATAAAATCTTATCCTTTGAAAAAAGGAATATCTTTGGATTTGGAAGCTTTTTGTACTGAACTTAAAGATTACAAAGCAAAATTTCCAAGCTTTTTTGAAAAACCACCGGAAATTATTGATAAATAACAAAAAAAAACAGCCTCAAGGCGAGACTGTTTTTATTATTGATTTACATTTAATTATTATTCATAAACATATCCGTTAGTTAAATCTATCTTCAATGGTCCAAGAAGTCTTATGTTAACAATTTGTCCCGGCATTGTAAGAACTTTTGCACCTTTGAATAACTTCCTCCAGAAACCAATCTTACCAGGATCAATTGTTGCTACGCCATAAAGCATTACAGCTTGATCGTTTGGAGTTACAAGAAGCTCGTTCTTAACAATAACTTCACCGTTTTGTTTGAATAATTTTGCTCTCTGAACGTGTTTAACTTGTCCTTTCAAGTCACTTCCTTCAGAAATTAGAAGATATTTATCTTTTGTAACGATATTTTTAGGAGCTTTAGCTGTATAAATATCAGTTACATTAGATATTTGAGAACCAACAACGGTTTCCATCTTAATAGGAATTATTGCACCTGCAGGAATTATACCGATTGAACCTTGAACTCTTACATTATCAACAATGTAACCTTCAGCTGTTCTTTTTTGCATACTTTCTGCTAATTTAGCATTCGGGTTAAGTTTAGCTTCTTGCATCATTTTGTATAATATAGCCGCAACTTCCGCTCTGTTAGCAGGTCTGTTTGCTTCCAATTTACCTTCATTACCAGGCATTACAACTATCAAATCCAACAACTGAGCTTTTCCTGCTGCAATTAAAAACCAAGCCGGAAGTTGAGTGTAATCCTCATAACTTTTAGAGATAATATCTTGAGCTCTTTGTTCACTTATTTGTTGTGTTGTAAGAGCATTTACAGCAATTGTAATAGCTTCTGCTCTTGTAACTGAATCATAAGGTCTGAATCTTTGACCGTCAGCATCCGGTATCAAATCAAAATACACAGCCCTTCTTATTATATCGTATGCCCAAAAATCTTTGTTAACATCAGAGAAGTGAATATCTTGAGTTACATTTGCATCTTCCTGACCCAAAGCCTTGATTGCCATAGACGCAAACTCTGCTCTGGTTACAGGAATGTCCGGTTTGTATGTGCCGTCAGGATAACCAACAACAACACCGACTTCTGTTAAAAATTTGATTGACTGATATGCCCAGTGATTTTCGTTCATATCAGTGTAAAACGCTTGTGCCGGATTGTTGAACATTATCAGTATGCCTAATGCAAACACTCCTTTTAATAAATTTTTGAACATTAAAAGTCCTCCTTATCATATCTCCTATATCCTTCATAGTATATTAAATAACGTCTTATTGCAATTATTATCAATGAGTTTTAACAATTCTACATAATCGGACAAAAATTTTCTCTATTGGGTTTTAATATCTATAGGTGTGGTGTAATGAAAATACATAATGTTTCAAATGTGAATTTTCAAAGACGGCTGAAATCTAATGAAAAAGCCGAATATTCCAGCGTTTTAAAACAGGGAAGAGAAAAGTGTATCGGAAATAACTATAATGGTAATAAATTTATTTTAATTGTTCCAGCAACTTCCTTACCTAATAAAACCGGAGTTGGTAATTTAAATTCTAAAGAAAGTTTGGAATTTTTTGATTTTGCTAAATTGTATTGGGGAATAAACGAAACACAGATTCTTCCAATTGGACAATATCACAGTCATAGGGGTGAATATCCTATTTATTCCGGAACTTCCATGGATTTGGGAAATCACGTTATCGATATTCAAAAATACGCAAACAAAGAGGATTTTGAAGAAATTGTTAGAAAAAATAATCTTAAAGACAGGGTAAATTTTGCCAATGTTGTTGAAAATAATTCTGCTCAAGAAAATGTTTTAAAAAGAGTTTATAAAAGCGGAAAGTACAATAAAGAATTTGAAGCTTTCAAAAAAAATAACGTTCAAAGACTCGAACCAAAAGCACTTTATAGGGCTTTAAGGAAAATTAACGGTTCTTATAATTACAATAATTGGAATGATTTGGATAAAAACCTCTTTAACAGAGATATCGTTAGTGAAAAAGAGTTTGAAACAAGGGTAAAAGAAATTAAAGCTTTAAAAAGTAAAGAGATTGATTTCTATTATTTCAAACAATTTTTGGCAGAAGATAGTTTGAAAAATGCTAGAGAAAATTTGAATAAAAAAGGTTTAAAACTTAATGGAGATATGCTTTGCGGATTTTCTTACGACGAAGTTTGGGCTAATCCGAAAGCTTTTTTACCTGAAACTTCAATTGGATGGAATTTGCCTGCACTTGATTTAGACTCAATAGATGGACAAAAACTTTTGAAAGAAAAAACTCGTTTTTATGCAGAGAGATTTGACGGTGTTAGAATTGATGCTTCTTGGACTTATGTTAATCAACCAAATATTAAAAACGGAATTTATAATAAAAAGTTCTATGAAGATAAAATTTTAAACCTTATTGATGAAGAAGTTAAAAAAGTAAAAGGTAATTCTTTTGATACAAAATCTATTATGCACGAATTTGCCGCATCAAAAGACGATTTTGATATTTATGACGGATACAGTTTAAAACCTTATGTTAAAGATAGAGTTAAAATTTATACATCAGAACATTTGAATGAAAATTGGGGAACAAATCAAAATTTCTTGGAAAGAGGCTGGGCTAATGATAGTTTTATTATCGGTGCAAGAAATCACGATTCCAAAGAAATTAGACCTTCTGAAGAACAAATTAACGCTTTAAGTAAAATCCTTAAAATTCCTTCGGATAAACTGAAAAATCAAAATGAATTTGTAAAAGCAAAACTTGCAGAACCCGTGAGTGCAAAATACAGTATGATTTATTTTGCAGATGCGCTTGATATTGACAAACAATTTCAGCGAAATAATGACAGAACTCTTAATTATGCAACACAGATTCCGCTTGATTACCAAGACAAATACTTTGCCTCGCTCGAAAATGAAAAAGGTTTCAATCCGATGGACGCTTTGGAAAAATCTTTTAAAGCAAAGGGATTAGATAAAGAAGAGCCTGAATTATATAAAAAAATTGTTAAGTATAAAAATATACTTAAACAAAATGAGAAACGAAAATTTAAATTAATTCCAGTTTTATCTATGCTAGCTGGGGCTACAATTTTAATTTACGCTTTTATTAAATTCCATAAAAACAAAGCTCATAAATAATTTTATCTAAATTATTGTATACTTTGAATTAATTCAACAATGTGACTTGTTGCATTCAATTTTGCAAGGTGTGATGAATTTTGTTTTATATAATTTAGCTTAACTGGATTTTCAATTAAACTTGTAACAGCTTCACGTAATTTATTAGGATCCAATTCTTTATCCTCTATATATATACAAGCTCCCATTTCTAATAGATATTTAGCATTAATTCTTTGATGATTAGCTGCTGCATAAGGATATGGAATTAAAATCGGTGCAGCTCCAGAGGCGCAAATTTCTGAAATACTCAGAGAACCCGCGCGAGAAACAACAATGTCACTGGATTTTAATACGGAAATCATATCCATAAAATAAGGTTTAATTATCAAATTGCTATCCTGCTCAAATGTCGGATAAATTTGCCTTACACGCTCCAAAACATCATCGTAATTCTTTTTACCTGTCTGGAAAATTATTTGTATATTTCTTTCCTGCGAAAATTCCTTAAGAAGCTCAATTGCAGTATTGTTAATAGATTTAGCTCCCTGAGACCCCCCCATTATGCATAAAGTAAGTTTATTTGGACTTAAATTTACTTTTTGCAAAGCTTCAGACTTTGTCATAGTTGCAAATTCTTCTCTGATAGGATTTCCGGTGACAACTGAATGTTTATTAGGAATATATTTTTTTGCTTTTTCAAAAGCTAAAGATACAAATCTTGCTCTTCTGGAAAGTTTTTTTGTAACCAATCCCGGCATGGCATCACAATCGTGCATAATATATGGAGTTTTGGTAATAATACAAGCAAAAATCATTGGTGCAGAAACATATCCGCCGGTTGCAAAAACAGCTTTGGGTTTGTATTTTTTTATGTACCTGATTGAGCGAATAATTGCTTTTACAAGTCTAATTCCCCAGATAAAGAATTTGGGATTAAGTCCTCTTGGCATACCTTTAATGCTTACGTGAAGGAATTTATAACCTTTTTTTGTAGCAAGTTCAAATTCCATATTACGTTTATTACCAACATAATAGACTTTAGAATTTTCGCTAAGAGCATCAGCAACAGCAAGAGCCGGATAAATATGTCCGCCTGTACCGCCGCCTGTAACAAAATAAACGCTATTGTATACTTCTGACATTACCAAACCTTACCCTTTTTACATTATCTTTTGAAATATTTAGAATAATTCCTACCATCCATAAAGAGACCATGACAGAAGATCCGCCATAGCTTATAAATGGCATCGGAACACCGGTTGCAGGAACAAAAGAACTTGCAACCCACATATTTAGAAAACCTTGAAAACATATTGAAAATGTTAATCCCAAAGCAAGGAGCTTTCCATACATGTCCTGACATTTAGTAGCTATAAGGAAACCTCTTTGCAAAATTGTCCAGAATAAGCAAATTATCAATAAACATCCTATAAAGCCGTGCTCCTCACCTATTACTGCGTAAATAAAGTCCGTATGCGCTTCAGGAAGCCAAGCTAGTTTTTGTTTAGAACTTCCATACCCTACACCATACAAACCACCTGAAGCAAATGCAACAAGAGATTGAATAATATTATAACCAGCACCCAAAGGATCTGCTTCCGGATGGAGCCAAGTTGTTATTCTTGAAGATTGATAACCCTTTAAACCCTTTAATAATAAAAGAGGTATAAATGCGCACATTCCATAAGTTATTAATTGGACAGAACCGCCGGCACATATGTAAATTGCAACAGATGTTGCCAGAAGAAGCAAAACCATACTTAAATTTGGCTGTGTAAAAATCAGAGCTACCATAATAAGTATAGGAATAAAAGCTGTTACAATTTTATTATTATCAAAGATATTTGCGTCTTTATAGAACACTCCTGCCAAAAGCATTACAACTGCAGGTTTTGCAAACTCAGAGGGTTGTAAGCTCATAGGACCTATGTTAATCCACCTTTGTGCACCGTTAACTGTTGTTCCTGCTACTTTTACCATAACAAGCATTATGATTACAAAAAACGCAAAAGGAAGTGTATAGTTCATAAGCTTTTTGTAATGAAAATTTGATAGAAATCTCATACCAACAAGCCCAACTATGACACCAAAAATTTGCTGAATTAAAAATCTTGCAGGATTAAGTCCCATATCAATACACTTGGGCGCACTTGCTGAAAATATTGCCATCAAGCCTATAACAACAAGAAAAATTACAGCCACAAAGAGCGGTCTGTCTGACTGCATATTTTGTGAACTTAATTTATCAGGATTGTTATTATTTAGATAAGACATAATCCTTAAAGACTTCCCCTCTGTGTTCGTAGCTCTTGAACATATCGAAACTTGCACATGCCGGTGAAAGAAGCACTACATCTGGTTTTAGACTTATTGCTTTATCTATTGCATCTTCCATGGTGTGTTCTTTTATTATATTACTAAAACCATTTTTTTTCAGATTTTTTTCAAATCTTTCTGTAGCCTCTCCTATCAGCAAAACCGTCGTAATATGCTTATTAATAGAATGACACATTTCAGTTAAATCTGTATTCTTATCCCTGCCTCCAAGAATTAAAGCAACATTTTGATTATTGAAAGAATCAATCGCAACAATAGATGCTTCAGGATTTGTAGCTTTCGAATCATTGAAGAAAGTTATCCCATTTATTTCTCGAACCTTTTCTAATCTGTGTTCAGGAGCTTTGAAACTCATTATTCTTTCTTTAATATCCTCATTTTTCATGCCGGCTAATTTTGCAATAATTACACTGCACATGATGTTCTGATAATTATGATGTCCAACGAGCGGGCAATCTTTTAATTTGATAATTTCTTCATCATCGTAATATATTGAATCACCTTTTATATTACATTCGGATATTACTCCTTCCCTTGAAGGGGAAGGTTGGGATGGGGTGACATTATCAAAGAATATTACGTTTTTGCATTTTTTAGAAAATTCAACCAATTTTTCATCTTTTGCATTCAAAATTGCAAATTCAGGTTCTTGAGGTGGAAGAAATATTTTGGCTTTCGCATTAAAGTAATTTTCTAAACCTTCATGCCAGTCAATGTGATCAGGGGTAAAATTTGTCCAACAAGCATATTTTGCCTTAAATTTTTCCGTCATTTGAGCTTGGTAAGAACTAATTTCACATACAAGAAAATCGTGTTTTTCATTGATTAATGATGTAGGTGGAACTCCTATATTTCCGCAAACAGGGGCTGAAAAATCCTTGCTTAAAATGTGCGAAACAAGAGCTGTTGTGGTTGTTTTTCCATTTGTTCCGGTTATTGCGATAAAAGGAATATCGGTATTTAAGTATGCAAGCTCGATTTCCGAAATTATTTTTATATTTTTTTCATTTAAACGTCTGAATATTTCGGATTTAGGAGGAATACCTGGACTTGTTACTGCAAATTTTGAATTTGATATAAATTCTTGACTGTGTCCGCCGCATTCAATTTTTATTCCCAAATCCTTAAGAGTATTGATTTGATTTTTGTATTCTTCACGCAAATCTTCAATTTTTTTTGATTCTGTTATATAAACATCATAATCTTTTTTTACTAAAAATTTTGCAGCAGAAATTCCGCTTTTTGATAATCCTAATATTAAAACTTTTTCTGACATCATTTTACTCTCCGGTTTTAATTTTACACCAAAAAAGAAAACTTAATTTTATAAAATTAAGTTTTCTTATAGTGTACAATTTTATTATTTTATTGTTTTAATTTTTTATGATCTCGTCCAAATCTTTTTTTACGGAAGTTAAACTGTTTATGTTAAACAGATTTTTCAAAGTAATCATCATATTAGGATTAAGCATAATTGGTGTACATTTTCCCATATAAATATTGACATTTTGTCTTTGGTTTAAATAAATAATCTGGGAAATAGAATGTTTATCGCAGTTAGGAATAAAAAGTGTTATTGATTTGGAGATTTCTTTTGCGATTGCTTCTGTAATTCTTGTCATTGCATATGTATCAAAACAAGCATTTAGACAAATTATATTTTCTTTATTAATACAATACGAAAGAGAAATTATTAAAACGTTTTCAGGTGTTTTATTTAATAATTTTTCAAAGTAAGTTTTTTGTTCAAGGGTGTATGCTCCCAAACCTATTATGAAAATTTTTGAATATTTTTCAGCACGATTTTTCACTTCTTCTATAAGTCCATTATAATCATATCCGATACTTATAGTTTCGCATTGTCTTCCGGTTTTGAAACCCTTTGCATTTTCTGCAGCTTTTATTACTTCTGTAAAATCTTTGTTTTTAATAGGAATAACGCCTTTTGATGTTGCAAAATCAGTGGTGTATAAAAGTCCTCTATACAAATGTTTTACATTGTATAATGAATGCCTTGTAAGTATTATTGGTCCGGGAAATGTTGCAAAATCAAGAAGACAATTTTCAATCCCTTGACCATATTGTCCTTTTAGATTTTTATATTCGTGGAATTTAGGAAAAGTATTTGCCAAAATCATGTCATCGTGTGTATAAATATCAATTTCTTTTTCTTTAAAAGCTTCTAATATATCTTCTAATTCTCTAATATTAGAACCCACTACTAATACAGCTTTTCCTGGTTTTGTTGTGTAAGAAACTTCACACAGTTGTTGTGCTCCGTATCTTTCTTCTTTTGCTTCTTGTAATGTTTGCATTAAACTGTTGTCTGTTTGAGAAATTTCTTCTATAAATTTTTTAAGCTTTTCAATATCCTGATCGTCTGAATTTAAAGAATTTAAAAGCTTTAATATTGATACATAACCAATTGTATCTTTTATGCCAAAACTTTCTAAATCCAAAACATTTATACATATGCTTTTAGCTAGTACAAAAAGAATTTTGTACAAATCTCTAACATCATTAGAGAGTGCTTTTGTCTTTTTTAGAAATTCTTTTTCTCCAAATTGAATTGATTTAATTATATCAGTACTTTGTTTAAACTTAAGAATAGATTTTAAACATTCAGGTATATTATTTTTTTCTTTGCAATTTTCTTCATATTTTTTTATAAGCGAAGGTATAATTTTATTAAACCCAAGTGTTATTACTTTAAAATCCCTTTCAGAAAATTCATAATTTGAAACAAGTATGGATATCGTGTTAAGAATTATGTTTCTTGCATCATTCTCTTCAATTCCACTTTCGTAGAGTTTGAGTGCATAATAAGATGTAAGTTTTAAATATAAAATAATAACTTCTTGTAGAGAAGATGTTCTCGGATTAACGGAACAAATTCCCTGAGAGACACAGCTGTCATATTGATAATCTTCATTGTAGTTGTAAATCATAGCAACTCTATGTTAGCCTTTGCTATAAAAAAACAAATTCTACAATTGTCTAATCTTTTAGGCTAATGTAAAAATTTTTTACTAAAATATTGACAAAATTATATTTTTATTGTAAGGTGCATGGGTGTGTTAAAAAAGAGGGTTAAGTTATGAAAATCTCTGCTATCCGAAATTACGAATCAGTTCGTGTTGTCTCTAAAGTGAACAAGAAGAGTTCTTTAAGGACTCAAGATTCTGAGGTAGAACAAGACAAAGTTGCTTTCAAAGCGAATGAAACGGCTAAGGGTGTTGGAATTGGTGCTTTGTTAGGTTTAGGTGCTATAACAATTCTTAGCGGTGGGGCTGCGGCTCCTCTTGTTGCCGGAATTTATGCTGCAACAACCGGTGTTGCAGGCGGTATGCTTGGAAATGTCATTGAGAATGTCAAAAAGGATGATAATTCTGACAAAGATAATCCTTAGGATTAATGCAGTAGATACAAAAGATGCAAGGAAGAATTGAAGCAGTATTCAATTCTTTTTTTGTGCTAAAATTAGACAAAAGTCAGGAGAATAGAATGTTTAGTACCGATATTGTATATGAAGTTGTTACATTTTCTATAGGTGATACTAAATCTGGTAGTAAAATGGGAAAATTACAATTAAAAGATTCTAATACGGGCGAATTTCTTAATTGCATTTTGTGGGAAGAAGCTTTAAATCGGATGGATTCGAAGTTATTCAGGTGTGGAAATTTATTAAGAATAGTATCAGGTTCTTTTAACGAAAAATATAACAATTGTCTTGTATCATCATTGGAGCTTATAAAGGAAGCAAAAATGGGTTTGGATGAAAATGAGCGTTTAGAGGAATATAATTCAATATGTGAATTTATACAAAAGATTAAGGATGAAAATTTAAGGAACTTTGTAAGTGGTATTTACGAGACGAACAGAGAAAAAATATTAATAATGCCTGCTGCTAAGCTTATGCATCATAACTATGTTGGTGGGTTGATGGTTCATACTTTAGAGTGTTTAAGGTATGCTCAGGCTAATATGGAAATATTTTTTCAAAGAGTTAATTCTGATGAAGTATATGCAGCTTGTCTTTTACACGATATAGGTAAAATTTTTGAATATACAGTTGATACTGAATCCGGATTAATAGATTATGATGAAAATTTTAGAAAGGAATGGATTTCTCACTCACAGTATGGTTTTTCAATTTGTATGAATGCAGGTTTTAAGCGTGTTGCAAAAATGATTGCAGCACATCATGCAAGAGCGGATTGGGGAGCTATAATCGATTTAAATGAAAAAGATTTAGAGCCGTTTGTTTATCTTATACATCATATTGACGATTTATCTGCAAAATTTGGAAAAACAAATGTTGCAATGCTTGGATAGGTTTATATTCAGACAAAAAAGCAATCCTTTTTAAAAAGGATTGCTTTTTTATTGTTGCTTATTCAGTTTTCTTATTCTCTGTTTTTGATTTCGTTTTCAATTTCAGCAATAAATTCATCAACAGATTTTGTACCAATTTGTCCAACACCACGTTTTCTAATTGCTACAGAATTAGATTCGATTTCTTTATCTCCGATTACGCAAACGTAAGGTATTTTCTTATCCTGAAGAGATTCTCTAATTTTATAATTCATAGATTCAGATCTGTCATCAAGTTTTACTCTTATACCTGCAGTGCGCATTTTTTTGTATACTTGTTCAGCGAAATCAACGTGTTTTTCATTAGAAATCGGAACAATAGCAACCTGAGTTGGTGCAAGCCAAGTTGGGAATGCTCCTGCATAATGTTCGATAAGAATTCCGTGGAATCTTTCCATTGAACCGAATATTACACGGTGAAGCATTATTGGAGTTTTCATACTTCCGTCTTTATCTTGGTATTTAATGTCAAATCTTGCAGGAAGATTGAAGTCTAGCTGAATTGTTGCACATTGCCAAGTTCTTCCGATTGCATCTTTAACTTTAAAGTCAATTTTTGGACCATAGAAAGCACCGTCGCCTTCGTTAATATCATATTTCATGCCGCGTCTGTCCATAGCTTCTTTCAAGCCTGCTTCTGCACGCTCCCAATTTTCTAACTCACCTACGTAACTGTCAGGACGAGTTGACAATTCAACTTCAAATTCCATCTTAAAGATTTTCATAGTATCTGCTACAAAATCAATAATTGCATTGATTTCGTCAACTAATTGCTCAGGCGTACAGAAAATGTGCGCATCGTCTTGAGTAAATCCTTGTACACGAGTTAAACCTGACAATGCTCCTGATTTTTCTTTTCTGTAAACTGTTCCTAATTCTGCCATTCTTAACGGTAATGAACGGTATGAATATCTGTTTGCTTGATAAATTAATATATGGAACGGACAGTTCATTGGTTTTACTACAAACTGCTCATCTGAATCTTCTTCTTTTTGGATGAAGAACATATTTTCTTTGTAGTGATCCATGTGACCTGAAATTTCCCACAATTTAGATTTCGCAATCTGAGGAGTGTTTACAATTACATAACCACGTTTTCTGTGTTCTTCTCTCCAATAATTTTCTATTTGTTCTCTGACTACCGCAAGATTTGGATGCCACAATACTAAACCACCACCAATTTCTTCTCTTACTGAGAATAAATCAAGCTGAGTTCCTAATTTTCTGTGATCGCGCTTTTCAGCTTCTTCTATAAAAGTTAAATAATCTTGCAAATCTTCTTTATTCCAATATGCTGTTGCATAAATTCTTTGAAGCATTTTATTCTTCTCATTACCTCGCCAATAAGCTCCTGCAACCTTCAAAAGCTTTATTGCGTTTCCTTTAATATAAGAAGTGTTCGGAATATGAGGCCCTGCACAAAGGTCATTAAATAAAACATTTCCGTCTTTATCCTTTGTTAAATACAAGGTTGGATTATCGTTTCTGTGTTCTTCCAACAATTCTGCCTTGTAAATTTCACCCTCTGACTTGAATTCCTCAATCTGTTTTTCCACATCTGGTATTTCATATCTTTCAAACGTTAAATTTTGTTTGATGATATTTTTCATTTCTTCTTCGATTTTAACTAAATCATCTTGAGTAAATGCATAACCGTCTGTTAAGTCAAAATCGTAATAAAATCCGCTGTCAGTAGCTGGTCCGATTGCTAACTTTGCTTGTGGAAAAAGCTTTTGTACAGCTTGTGCCATGATGTGCGAGCATGAATGTCTTAATACATGCAATGTTTCTTTGTTCTTTTCCATTTTTTCTATCCTTTCCGGGGGTAAACATGTGGTCTGTAGTAACATTCTACTAACCGATTTAACCCCTATAAGAGGTGGATCCCTCTAACTATTTTACAAAAACATATTAGCATAAAAATATTATGAATAATTTTGAGTTTGAAAAAATAGTTAAGAATTTATCTAAAGATTTAACGAGAATATTAAAATATTAATTTTTTGTTTATTTTTTTATAGTTAATAAAAAATAGTGATTTAATGATAATGTAAGAAAAATTATAAAAATAAAAAATAAAAAGGAGATAGATATTATGGCAAAGACAATTGGTATAGACTTAGGAACGACAAACTCTGTTGTAGCAGTTATGGAAGGTGGTAAGCCAACCGTTATTGCAAACGCAGAAGGTATGAGAACAACTCCTTCTATTGTTGGTTTCTCTAAAACAGGTGAAAGATTAGTTGGTCAATTGGCAAAAAGACAAGCAATTTTGAACCCTGATAAAACAATCGCTTCAATTAAAAGACACATGGGCGAAGATTACAAGAAAAACATTGACGGAAAAGATTATACTCCGCAAGAAATTTCTGCAATGATTTTGAGAAAATTAGCAGATGATGCAAGTGCTTATTTGGGTGAAAAAGTTACATCTGCAGTAATCACAGTTCCTGCATATTTTAACGATGCTCAAAGACAAGCAACAAAGGATGCAGGTAAGATTGCAGGCTTAGATGTACTTCGTATCGTTAACGAACCTACAGCTGCAGCTTTGGCTTATGGTTTGGAAAAAGATAAATCAGAAAAAGTTCTTGTATTCGACTTAGGTGGTGGTACATTCGATGTATCAATCCTAGAAATTGGTGATGGTGTTCACGAAGTTCTTTCCACATCAGGTGATACTCACTTAGGTGGTGATGACTTTGATAAGAAAATTATAGATTGGATTTGCGAAGAATTCAAAAAACAGGAAGGAATTGACCTTACTGGTGATAAACAGGCAATGCAGCGTATTAAAGAAGCTGCCGAAAAAGCTAAATGTGAATTATCTTCAGTTCTTGAAACAACAATTAACTTGCCTTATATTACAGCCGATGCAAACGGTCCTAAACACTTAGAATTATCTTTAACAAG
>CALUVP010000131.1 GCA_944324215.1 Candidatus Gastranaerophilales bacterium
CCTTTCATCATAGATAAGACAGACAAAGTAGATTTACCCCTTTGACCTCTAGCACAAAAACAAATTCCATTGTTGTTTAATCCTATTACGGCACCGTGAACAAGGTTTGATGTCGGAGTTTTTAGAATATTATTAAAGAACTGAACAAACAAATGACCTTCTTTTATGAATTCTTCCGGTTCAAGATTTTTTACCCCATAATAATATGTATTGGTTTCATAATCGTTAGCAGTAAAAAATCCACGAAGTGCTTGAATATCGATTAGCGGTTTAATTTTGGAGAAATTCTTATCAATAACTTGTAGCCAATCAATAGATTTTCTTTTAGAATAAAGCATATCTATTCTAAGACGCATATTTGTTTTAGGATTGAATTTTGAAGAAATTGATGGTACTAATTTATCAAATTCGGTTTCTTTCCATAGAACAAGTGTTGCGTCATAACTTTTTGCGTTGTCTCTGAGTCCGAAAGTTAATTGTTTTTCTATATGCGGTAAAAATTCTTCGCTATATCCAATAAGACGAACTATTTTACAGCCTAAATCAATATATCTAACAAATACTTGCTCTTGGTTTGATAAATATTTGTTAATACCATTAAAACATTCTCTTATTTCTTCTCTCGTGAAATCTTTAAATTGCATCTAATCTTCCTTACTTTGTGAAGTTATACTGTCTTGTTTTTAAATCATTGATAAATATTTCAATTAATTTTGGATGTTTTCTTATAAGTTTTAACATAAAATACTTTGGTTTAAACGATACATAATCGATTATCTCTCTAGGATTGTTTATTAAATCTCCAATTTTCATAGCTCTGCATTTTGTTCTTAAATCTTCAAGATAAAATCTATTGTACATTACCATATTAGAGTATTCTTTTGTTTCTTTTTCAAATAATTTGTCATTTTTTATTTCATTTGGTAAAACCTCTGCTGAAATTTTTTCAATGAACTTAATTGCAAAATTCATTTGAACTTCTGTTTTCGTTTTTTTAGCGTTTTCTCTTACTATTTCCCAGTCAAAGTCAGGTTTACTTTCCATAAGGAATTTGCAGTCAAAAAGAGTATATAATAATCCTGCTTGGCTTGTTTTATTTCTCAGATTTCTTGCAAGATTAACCAATGAAATGAATAACAAATCTTCATTTGAAGGAATTAACGCATTAACTCCAAAAGCATTAACGTTTCTAACTCTTTTATAAAGCCCTTTTAATAAAACTTTTTCAAAACCTGTTTCCATATAAATGAATTTATGAACATCCAGAGCACCCTCTTCGCTGCCATTTGGGTGAAGGTCTATTGCGTGTATGTCAACTTTTTCCCACCAGTAACCCAGAGGTTCTGCAAGTTTAGCGCATTTTAGCAAATCCTTTTCTGGGACAAGAATATCAATGTCACTCATAACTCTAGGTAAATCAGGGCGCAAAAATTTCATTGCACCACCTTTTAGTATCATAGGAGTTATGCCATTCTTATTCAGTTCTCGTCCTATTTTGGTAAAATGTGCTATAGTTTTTAAATTTTTGAATCGGAAGAAGTTTAATAACCCTTTAAGTCGCGGACCTTCATAAGCTGTAAATTTCAATTCCGGATGACGTTTCATGAAGTATGAAAGCATTAGCGATTTGCTTCCACCCTTAACTTCTATATCAAAATCTTTAAGCAAATTATCTAAATCTTCTTGAGTAGGATTTTTGCTAAATGCAAGTTGTAATAAGGCTTTATCTGTTGGATACAAAATTTCATTAAAGAAGTTTTCTATCAAAGCATCAGTAATTGAAATATCATTTCTCAAATATCCGCTATCTTTAATTTCTTCTATCTCTTTTTTCCAAAGAACTTGCACTTATACTCCCCTTTCCAATACCGGAATTATTCCCATAATGTAATATTTTTTTGTTTTTAAACTTTCTTTTTTCGTCCAAACGGGTATGTTTAAAATACTTTTTTCTTCTGTAATTGCCCAAAATTCTTTATCTCTGATTTGTGCATTATTTAGTCTTAAAAATTCCAGAACGTCTTTTTTTGCTTTAATCTTGTCTTCTATGTGTTTTTTAGACTTTGTATGTACTGTAGAATGTGGATTTCTATAGTAGTAATAATTGATATTTGGTGTCGTAACTATTTTATTTGCGTAGTAAATTGCTTTTATTGAAAATATCTTATCCTCGCAAAAAACTCCCTCCGGCCATAAAATGCTATTGTCTTTAAGCATTGCATGTCTATATATTTTATTTGTTGGACATGGATTTTTTACTTGATTTCCTATATCAATTTTTTCTTGTAGGGTCGTTGCAACTTTTTCTTCTGTTATCTTAAGTCTTTTTTTTGTTTTTCCATTTCCGATTCTTACATTTGTTGCAAGCGCAATATCAGCATTGTATTG
Source organism: Candidatus Gastranaerophilales bacterium (assembly GCA_944324215.1). Taxonomy (GTDB): domain Bacteria; phylum Cyanobacteriota; class Vampirovibrionia; order Gastranaerophilales; family Gastranaerophilaceae; genus CAG-196. The sequence goes on from CALUVP010000131.1 coordinate 2,389, forward strand.
TATTGCCATATTATAAAGTTTTTCATAATAATTTAAATCAACCCAGTCATCAGAATCAACAAATCCAATATATTCCCCAATTGCTATTCGCATACCAGAATTTCTTGCAGCACCCTGTTTCTTGTTTTCTTGATTAATGACTTTTATTCTGGAATCAATATTTGCATATTTTTCTAATATTGATAATGAATTGTCTGTAGAACCATCATTAATGCATATAATTTCAATGTCATCAAGCGTTTGATTTATTAGTGAATTCAAACACTTATCCAGAAATTTTTCTGTGTTATACACAGGAACTATTACAGAAACCTTAGTCAATGATACTCCTATTCTTATGCGTCATTGTGATACTTTATACTTTCCAAATATTCAATAAGTTAAACCTTACCATGAATCTAAAAAAATAATACATTAGCCAATTGGCTGTTTTATATTTTTACATTGCTTACAATACTATTTTATGGATTTTTGTTCTATGCAATATTATTTAGAAAATTATTTTTTCTATATCAGTGAAAGCACGGATCGTTGGAAAATATGCTAATAAAATATACAAAATTCTAAAAACATTAAAAAAGAGATAACTGTTGTTATCTCTTTTTTAATCTGCGCTTGGAGGGATTCGAACCCCCGACCTTTTGGTTCGTAGCCAAACGCTCTATCCAACTGGGCTACAAGCGCTTACATCTTTTCTACTTTCAAGTTTATGTACTAACTATATCAACAATAAAAATTTTTTTCAAGTTTAATTTTAGTAAATTTTAGTTTACAAACTCTTGCTACAGGTTGTTATTTAAAATAAAATTTTTACGAAGACTATCACAATAAGGAGAAGGTATGAGCGAACAATATAGTAAGAATCCATATATGGACTATAGAAATGCTGTTCCATTTATGGATTTATCAGGCTACATTGTAAAAAGACCTAATATACTTGATGAAAAACCTGCAATGTCTTTGCAGGAACATCTTATAAAAAAGAAATTCTCAAGAATGGTTAATTTAAGACGTATGCAATATTGTAAGCTTTGCGAGGATTATAGAAATGGAAGAAGATAAATTTATAGAACTGGCTAAAAAAGCAAAAGCTGCATCCAAAAAGATTGCAACGCTTCCTGTTGGAGTTAAAAATACTGCTTTATTGAATATCGCTAAAAACTTAAAAGATAACAAAGACAGAATTTTTGAAGCAAATAAAAAAGATTTGGAAGCTGCATCTCCTCTTGTTGAGTCAGGAAAATTAAGTCAGTCTACTTTTAATCGCCTAAAATTAGATGAAAATAAAATGCGTGATATGATTCAAGGTATCATTGATATTTCAAATCTTGAGGACCCTATTGGAAAAGTTCTTTTAAAGAGACAACTTAATGAAGGTTTGATTTTAACAAAAGTTTCTTGTCCGATAGGTGTTTTGGGTATAATTTTTGAGGCAAGACCGGATGTAATATCTCAGATTTCTGCTCTTGCGATTAAATCCTCAAACGCTGTAATCCTTAAAGGTGGTAAGGAATCTGTTAATACTAATACAGAAATAATGAATATTATTCAGGAAGCATTAGATAATACAAAAGATTTTCCAAAAGATGTTTTGACTCAAGTATTTACAAGAGAAGATGTCGCTAATATGCTTTCTCTGGATAAGTTTATAGATTTGATTATTCCAAGAGGTGGTAATAGTCTTGTAAAATTTATAAAAGAAAACACAAAAATTCCTGTATTGGGTCATGCAGACGGAATATGTCATATTTTTGTGGATGAAAGTGCAGATTTAGAAAAGGCTAAAAAGATTATAATAGATGCGAAAACTCAGTATCCGTCTGCTTGTAACTCTGTAGAAACTATTTTGATACATAGGGATTTTAAATATGAAACAGAATTGCTAAAAGCTTTAGAGGAGGCTGATATAGAGCTTATTTCAACACCTGAAAGCTGGCATAAAGAATATTCTGATACAATTCTTTCATACAAATTCGTGTCATCTTTAGAAGAAGCAATTGAACATATAAATACTTATTCTTCGGGACATACAGAGTCAATAATTACTGAGAATGAAAAAAATGCAAAAATCTTTATGAATGCAGTTGACTCAGCTGGAGTCTACCATAATGTATCAACTAGGTTTGCAGACGGGTTTAGATATGGTTTTGGAGCAGAAGTTGGAATTTCTACAAACAAAACACATGCCAGAGGTCCTGTAGGACTAGATGGACTTACGATATATAAGTATAATCTGGAAGGCGATGGCGACATTGTTAAAGATTATGTAGACGGGGTTAAAAAATTCCATCATAAAGATTTGGTGTAAATAAAGGAAGATTGTTTTATGAAAATAGGAGTAGTTGGGCTTGGTTTGATAGGCGGTTCTATATTTAAAAAGTGCCGCAAAAAGTATGATGTAATCGGAGTTTCTCGTTCTGTCGAAGAAGCAAATGTTACTAAGGATTATTCATCGCTTAAAGATTGTGATTTGGTTTTTGTTTGCACTCCGATGAATAAAACGCTCGAAATTCTTGATAAGTTGGAAAACTATTTGGACGAAAATACTATTGTAACGGATGTTTGCAGCTTAAAAGAGTTTGTGTCACATAAAACATATAAGTACAAATTTATACCGTCTCATCCTATGGCTGGTACAGAAAATAGCGGATGGGGAAGTTCTTTTGCAGAACTCTTTGAAGGCGCTGTTTGGGCAGTGACTTTGAAGGAGGATACAAATCTATCAGATTTTGAGATATTAAAATCCGTTATAAAGGACTTGGGGGCGGAAGTTGTAATGACAACTCCAAGAGAACACGATAGAGCAGTTGCTTTGATTTCTCACGCTCCAATGCTTGTTGCACAGGCTTTATGTAAAAATATAGAAGATAACGAACTTGCGCAAAAATTGGCTTCTTCAGGCTTTAGAGATACGACTAGACTTGCTCTTTCTAATACAGAGATGGCAAATGATATGGTTCTTATGAACGGTGATAATATCAAGGATGTCATAACGCTTTTAGATAATAATGTAAAAGAACTTTTTGACGGAGACTACATTAAAAAAGCTGAAAATATAAAGAGGTTTCGCAAGGAACTCTATGACTCTAAAGCTTTAAAGTAGTCTTTGTTATTTTCAATAGTATCTTTGCTTGCTACAATTGAATAGATTGGTGGATTATTGAATATTTTACGTGCAAAGTCAACTATATCTTGTTTTGTTATATTATCAATCTCATTGAATAAATCGTTTATGTAAGCTATTCCGTTTTTCGAATTAAGTCCGATATTTATGGAGCCTAACTTAGAGCTTGTGCCTTCTTTGTTAAGCAGGTTGGCTTTCATTGATAACTTTGCATTCTCCAAATCTTTGTCTGTAAATTTACCGTCTTTTAATTCTTTTATTTGTCTGTTAAATCCATCAATTGATTTTTGAACATTATCGTACGATACTTCGCCTATTTCTTTGTTATCTGTAGTTGTTAAAATATTACAAGAAATTTCGCCGCAGTTACCAATTTTTTCTAAAGATGAATAAACCGAATAAGCTAAATGTTCTTTTTCTCTGAGTATATTGAATAAACCAATACTGGAGTTTGTAAGTATTGAGTTTGTAATTTCAGCAAGTGCGGTTTCTCGTATAGAATTGTCGCATTTGAATTTATGTACTTGCATTATATCAGCTTGAGAATGATTACTAATTTTCGTAAGTACTTTTGGCTGAAGATTAGGTTTGTAAATGTCTATATCCTGTTTTTTGTTGGGTAGAACTTTATTTAAATCTTCTGAAACTTTTATGATTTCTTGTTCCAAGTCAGGATGTTTTTCAGGAATATTAGCTGTAATTATTCCTCTTGAATTTTTTAACAAGTATTCGTGACAATCTTTTAAATCATCCAGCGTAATACTGTCTAAATTGTCTAATATTTCTTGCTCGGAGAAATCATAAGGGTTATTTTTGCTATCGTAATTTGCATATAATCTATAAGAGTTATCTTGAGCTCTTGTTAGAAAATCTTTAATTCTTTCTTTTGCCTTTTGCAGGTTTTCTTCTGTTAATCTTGGCTCATAAAGTAATTTTTTGGCATTTTCAAAAATAAGATCCCTATTACCAAAAGCGCTATCTGAATAAATTTTTAGTTTTGAAGATGTTACTGATGCGCCTAAATTTATATTATTTTTTTCTTCAAATCTATTAAATTCATCTTCCGGCATTGATGAAGTTCCCATAGAATATATTTCATTCAAAACCTCAATAACACCGGCTTTTTTATTATATGGTTTATCCAAATAAAGAGCTATATTGTATTCAATATTATTATTCTTTGTTTTGTAGAGCCCAATATCAAATTCGTTTTCGAGTTTATGTTCAGAAATTTTATCAGTATTTAAAGGCTCACGCTTGCCACCCTTAAACGAGATTTCTTGATTTTCTTTTGCAGGATGAACAAGAGTTATCGCCGTTTTATTTAGATCAAAGTATTTTTTTATTCCTTTCATAACGTCATCTGGAGTAATTGTATCTAAAATTACTTCATAATTTGTTATGTATTCCAGATTGTTATTTAAAAGTGCATTCCCAATTATGTTATTAACTTCTGCTGAATATTCAAATCTTTCTTCTTTTGCTCTTAAAATTATTTGTTTTATCTCTTTCAAAACTTCTTCATCAGGCTTTTTTACAGAATTTAAAGTGTCAAAGACTGTTTTTAAAACTTTTTCACTGTTTTCTTCAGAACTGTTTGTTGCAAGATATATAAGACGCGGACTCTGAAGATTAGTACTAATTTTTTCGCTTTCGATAAACGGACGAGCATTATATTTCTTTAGTTTTTCAGATAAACCTATAGAGTATGATAAAAGATATAATTTTGCTATGTCAAATATTATTTTTTCTTTAATGTCACTATTTTTAGGTCCTGCAAAGCCTAAAATTATATCACAGGATTTTGCCTTATCATTAGTGAAATCTTTTCTTACTGTTTTGTTCAGTGGGGTAAGTTTTTCTTCAAATTTTTGTCCGCTTGATACTTTTTTTGAATTGAAATTTTTAGCAACTAATTCCATAACCTCATCCGGATTAACATCTCCTGTTATTACAAGATTCATATTGTCCGGAGTGTAATATTTATTGTAGTAATCCAAAAGGTTCTGTCTTGTAAGATTTTGAATATGCTTTACACTTCCGCCAACCATTTCATCTGCCGGATTATTTATATTAAAGAGTGTTCTTACTGTTTGATCTAATGCTATAGTTTGCGGATCATCCAATATCATGTTTATCTCAGAGCAAACAGGGAATTTTTCCTTATCAATCATTTCTTGCGAGAGTTTTAAATCTTCGCTCATAGCTGCAATGATTTTTATTTGTTTTTCCAAATCCCCTGGTTTTAATTGAGGAGTTGAATTTACGTAATCTGTAATTGCATAATTTGTACTAGCGTTTGCCCAGCCACCAAGTTCATCAATCTTTTTGAAGGAATCACCTGTTTCTAATTTAATATGCCCGTTTTCACCGTTTGTGCCATTAAAAGCCATGTGTTCCAGAAAATGGCTAATACCTTTAATATCAGGAGATTCGTTCATCGCTCCGACATTGACGTAATTTTTTACAACTGCCGGAGAATCTTCCATTGGAATTATTGCTACTTTTTGACCATTTGCAAGTTTATATAGATGTAATTCGAGTCCGTTGCTTAAATTTTGCACTCCAATTTTACTATATTTTTGTGGAATTTTGATATTATAATCAGGTGTAATGCCGGGAAGTTCTTTAATTTGCGGATAATCCGTTTTTGTTGGCTTAGATACTTCCTGTGTAGGATTAGATTTGAAATATACACTGCTTACATTACTAACTTTCATAACCATATTATATTAAAAACAATCTTTTACTAAAAATTGCTACTTTATTAAGTTTTTTAACTTAAAAGTGCAAAAAAAAACTTCTCTTGAATGAGAAGCTAGGAAAATTAGTTAGGAAGGGATTTAGGGATTAAATTTATTTGTTATTTACATCTTACATATATATAAAGTATATAAAATCTTTTCAATTTCATTACTTTTTAAAATCGTTACATTTCTTAATATTATCACTTTGGTGAATTCAAGAAGCAATTTCAATATTATGAAGTTCAAATTTTTTTTACAGCAAGCTCCTTAGATTTAATCCTTTGATATTTTTCACTATTTATCATTTATAGTTTATAGTTTATTCTTATAAAAGATAGCACTATTCTAAATTATTCGCTATTCTACTACTTCTTTGGTAATAGTGTTGCGATTGTTTCTTAAACTCTAGTAAAAAATTACCCCATTTGTATGATTTACATAAAATTAATTAAAGAAAAGTATTTTTTTGTCGAAAAGTTTTACATACACAACATTTGGTTCGGAGAAGAAAATGACAAATACCCCTGCTATAACAATGGATAATAAGGCTTCTATTTTACTTGAAGAAGCCAGAACTGCACATGAAAACTATCTTATAAAACAGCAGGACTCAGATTTAGAAAAGGCAATAGAATACTATATAGATGCAATAAAAATTAATCCTTCTATTTCTGAGTCTTATTATAGATTAGCAAGTCTTTTACTTTTAAAAGGACAGATCTCTGTTGAGGGAGCTATCGAGCAATGCAAAACAGCATTAACATTAGATCCTGACAATATTAATGCACATATTTATACAGGGTATTTTCAATGTCTAAACGGAAATTTTGATGAAGCAGAAAAAGAGTTTAAACTAGCTGTAAACAATTCAGGCAAAAATTCTGCAAGACCTAGGCTATTTTTATCAAAAGTCTTATTCTCCAGGATCCAAAGCCACAATTCTTCTATTAAAGACGTTATGAGATTTTTGTATTATTTCTTATCAGGGAGCATGATGATTATGTGGGACTGCCCATCTATAAAAATGTTTTGCAAATTTTTAGCTAATGATTTTTCTGTTTTTTCATACAAAACACTTGGTGAAACGTTTGAGAAAATGAAATTATTCCCTTCAGCGTTAGAAGCTTATTCAAAAGGTCTAGAAAAGACTTGTCAAGGCAATTTATTTTATCAAAAAATGGGAGATCTATCTCTTGAATGCAACAATATAGAAGCAAGCATGGACTGCTACAAAAAAGCTTATGAACTTAATCCTTCGAACAGAGAAGTTCTTATTAAACTTGCTACAATTTGCCAAACGTATTTCCCTGATAAAATTGATGAAACAATTGATTATTACAACACTCTACTGGATTTTGGTGCTGACATGGATAAGATTTATTATGAATTAGGTCATCTCTATTTGAATAAATCTGACAAAATTAATGCAGTAAGTGCATTTAAACTAGCACAAGAATCAAATCCTGAAAATCCATACTATAACAATTCACTTGCTTACGCATACATTAAAGCCGAATTATACGATGATGCCATTGAATACTATCAACAAGCAATCAAACTTAATCCTGATGCTGAATGGACTTCAATTGTTTGTCATGCATTAGGTGCTATTTATGCGGAAGTAAAAAACAACTATGATGCTGCAGAAGCAACTTTTAATGCAGGTATTGTTCTAGATCCTAACAATATCGACATACAACTCTCTCTTGGAGATTTATACATGACACAAGGAGATTTGGACAAAGCAATAAAAACATATTGTGATGCAGTTACTACTGATCCGACTAACTACCTTGCGTATGCAAAAACAGGATTGGCATTATGGGAAAAAGATTATTTGGAAGAATCAATTGTAGCTTTCCACAAATCAATAGAACTTAATCCCGATTTCGAAATTGCACAAAATAATCTTGGAGTAGTTTATTTAGACGGGCTAGGAGATCCTAAAGAATCTGTTGAATATTTTAAGAATGCTATAAATATAAATCCTAATTATACTCTTGCCTACTTCAATCTAGGAAGAGCATATCAAGCCATCGGAGATAAAGCTTTAGCAGCTGAATATTTCCAAATGACAATGGATTTAAATAAAATAACGCAAGAACTTTCTGAAAAAGAAATTAGAGAAAGACTTTACGACTTATTCAATTAGATAAATTTAATTAAACCAAACTACCCTTTAAAAATCAAGTCAGGATGCCTTGCAGCAAGAGTTTCATCAACCTTTTTTACAGAAGCTTTGTGCGGAGATGATAAAACAATTTCAGGAGTTTCCTCAACTTCTTTTGCTATTTTCAGCATAGTCTCCACAAACTCATCCAACACTTGTTTAGATTCAGATTCAGTAGGCTCTATCATCATTGCTTCTTGAACAATCAGTGGGAAATAAACCGTTGGAGGATGGCAGTTATAATCCATTAACCTTTTTGCGATATGAAGAGTTGAAATACCTTTTTCATGCTGTTTTTCGCCAGATAATACAAACTCATGCATACAAGGTTCATCATAAGGCAGTTCATACACTCCTTTTAATTTTTCTTTAAGATAATTTGCATTCAAAACTGCATCTGCACTTGCAAGCTTTAAGTCTTTTCCCATCATAAGTATGTAAACATATGCTCTTACCAAAACACCGAAATTACCGTAAAAGCTTCTGACCTTACCTATAGAATGTTTAACATCATAATTCCTGTAATACTTCTCGCCGTCAAACTCGATTGTCGGTTTTGGCAGATAATCTTTTAAAAAAGACTTTACTCCGACAGGACCGGCCCCCGGCCCTCCACCACCATGCGGAGTCGCAAAGGTTTTATGCAAATTCAAATGAACGACATCAAACCCCATTATTGCAGGATTTGTCCACCCCATTACCGCATTAAAATTTGCCCCGTCATAGTATAACAAAGACCCATTTTCATGCATGAGTTCGGAAATCTCAAGTACTTTTTCTTCAAATATGCCTAAAGTGTTAGGATTTGTCATCATTATAGCTGCAACATCTTTATCTAAAACTTCTTTCAAAGCATCTATATCGACCTGACCTCTCTCATTTGATTTAATCTGTACGATATCAAAGCCGCACATTCTGGCACTTGCCGGATTTGTTCCGTGAGCAGAATCAGGAATAATAACCTTTTTACGGTTCAATTCACCCTTTACTTCAAAATACTTCTTTATAATCATCATTCCGGTAAGTTCGCCATGTGCACCGGCAGCAGGTTGTAGAGTTATTTCATCCATTCCAGTTATTGTTTTTAATTTCTCCTGCAATTTATACATTAACTCTAATGCACCTTGAGAATCCTCGTCCGACTGCAAAGGATGTAAATTATTGAACCCATCTAAAGACGCTAACAACTCACTTACTTTTGGGTTGTATTTCATTGTACAAGAGCCTAAAGGATAAAAACCTTTTTCTATGCAAAAATTTCTGTCACTTAGTTTTTTATAATGACGCATTACTTCCAATTCACTGAGTTCCGGCAACCCGATTTTATCCTGCCTTAAAAGCGATTGTGGCAAAAAATCACCCAATGTTATATTTTCATACCCCTCATTAAGTTTTTCAGACACATCCCCTTTAGGATTACCTAATTCAAATATTGTTTTCATCAACTACTTCCTGTTTTAATAACTCTTTTTTAATTTTATCCAATGCATTTTGTATAATTCTTGAAATTCTTGACTGAGAGATATTAAATTCTGCAGATATATCTTTCAGCTTCTTGTCGTAAAAATACTTTGCCTCAATTAAATCTTGCTCACGTTGAGAAAGTTTTTTCATAACTTCACAAATTCTATTTTTTAATTCGACAATTTCAGCTTTCTCTTCTGGAGTCCTATGTGTATCCTTTATTAAAGTAGGATTTTCAGCATCTGCCATTTCTTCTATTGAAAGAATTGTCTTGTATACAGCATCCTTAACTCTCTCATGTTCAGAAATTTCCTGATTTTTCATAACATACCACTTATAACGTCTGCGCATTTCATTTCTTATAGCCCATTTTATTGCTTTTGTTAAATAAGCAGCATTGTATAAATCCTTATTTTTCGCATTGTTGACTAGATAATAAACGGTGTAATTTGCAAGTGCTATTACTTCCGATAATTCTATTAAACCTAAATTTGAGAATTTTTTATACTCAACCTTGGATATAGTTTCAATTAAATCTTTATACTGGGAAAGATTAGCCCTTCCTTCCCTCTCTCTGTTTATAGAATCCAAATCTTTCATACCTTATAATATACCAAAAAAGAATACACAAATGCAAGAATATACATAATTTTACATTATATTCAAAACGTGGTAAAATAATAGGAAAAGAGAGGTTATTATGAAATTCTATAGATATTTAAAATCGGTATCACTGGTTTTATTAAGTGCCGGTATACTTACTACGAGTGCAGTATGCTTAGAGAAAGTAGCCGCCCAACCTACTGCAACAGCTAAACCTGTTACTCAAACATCGCAAGCAATAGCTGTTACGCCTTTAGAGATAGTGAATTATCCTTCAAAATACCTAAATAAGAATATTGTAATGAAAGCAAAATTTGATAAATTTTCCACTTTAGGTCTTGATTATAAACCGGCTTTCAAATCATCTGACGATTACATTTCTTTTCTTATAAGGAGGGACGACACGACTCATGACATACCGCTTTCAGAAATGAAATTGTTCTTAAAAAGAGAAATGGCAGAAAAATTCATTGAATTGAAAACAAATGACGAAATAGAAATCAAAGGAAAAGTATTTTCAGATGCACTTGGTGACGCTTGGGTAGACGTAACTCAGCTTACTATAATAAAGAAGGTACCGGAAGAAAAGAATAACGGAGTAAAATAGTTTATGCCAGATAAGAAAACAGATAAGAAACAAGATGTAAAAAATAAGGTATTTCTGACTGTACACGGCCACTTCTATCAACCACCGAGAGAGAACCCTTGGCTAGAAGGTATCGAACAACAAGATAGCGCGCAGCCTTTTCACGATTGGAATGAAAGAATTAATGCTGAATGTTACAACCCAAATTCGGTTTCAAAAATTGTAGATTCAAAAAATCAGATTTTAAATGTAGTAAATAATTATGAGTACATGAGCTATAATTTTGGACCAACACTTCTTTCTTGGATGGAAGAATTTGCACCTCTTGCCTACGAACGTGTTATCAAGGCTGATATTAACTCCAGAAGAATGCATTCTGGTCACGGTAATGCGATAGCTCAGGTTTACAACCACATGATAATGCCACTTGCGAATGAGAGGGATAAACAAACTCAAGTAAAATGGGGCATAAAAGACTTTGAATACAGATTTGGCAGAAAACCTGAAGGTATGTGGCTTGCAGAAACAGCTTGTGACGACGATACAATGAGAGTTCTCGTCGAAAATGGTATCAAATTTACAATTCTATCCCCATACCAAGCACAAAGAATTCGAAAAGAAGGCGAAAAGACTTGGCAAGATGTAAGCTGGGGTAATATTGATCCAGCCAGATCTTACAGATATTACATTAAATCCGCACCCGGAAAATACATTGACTTATTCTTCTATGATGGTGCAATTTCGCGTTCTGTTGCTTTTGATGAGCTTTTAAAAGACGGAAACAAGTTTGTAAATAGACTAAAGGACGGTATTTCTGATTTAAGAAACTATCCTCAGCTTGTCCACATTGCAACAGATGGAGAAAGTTACGGACACCATACAAAATTTGGCGATATGGCTTTAGCTTATGCTGTAAAAGTAAAAGTAAAGGATGCTGGATTTGAAATTACAAACTACGGTGAGTATTTGGAAAAATATAGAAGCGACTGGGAAGTAGAAATAAAACCAGTATCTTCTTGGAGTTGCTTCCACGGTGTCGGCAGATGGTGCGACGATTGCGGTTGCTCGACAGGAGGTCATCCTGGCTGGAACCAGAAATGGAGAAAACCCCTTAGAAATGCTCTTGATTTTCTAAGAGATGAAATGATTGCGGTTTACCACAAGCACGGCAAAAAATACTTCAAAAATCCGCAAGAAGCACGAGAAAATTACATTAGCGTTATCTTGGACAGAAGCGATATTAGCGTTAAAAACTTCCAAGAAGAATTTTTTGTTCCAGACTTAAGCGATGATCAAAAAATTAGAGCTATGGAACTTTTGGAGATTCAAAGACAATCAATGCTTATGTATACAAGCTGTGGATGGTTCTTTTCTGAAATTTCAGGTATAGAAACTGTACAAATAATGAAATACGCAGCAAGAGTTATGCAGCTTGCGAAATCTTTTCTAAAAAAAGATCTGGAAACACCTTTCCTTGACATATTAAAAGAGGCTAAAAGTAATATTCCAGAATTTGGTACCGGAAAAGATGTTTACGAAAAGTTTGTTAAACCTTCTGTCGTAACTGCTAAACAAATTGTAAGCTTGTGGGCAATTTCATCTTTATATTCTGATATAGAAGATGAAGAAACAGTTTACTGCTATAAAATACGTAAACACTCATATAAAACGGTGACAAAAGGTAATTCAAAACTCGTAATCGGACATATTGAAGTCGAATCAAAGGTAACTTTAGAAAAATCTAATATGATTTTTGCAATGCTTCAATTCTCGGGTGGAGACTTCCACTGCGCAATTAAGGAATACTCAGATAACTACGAGGAAGTTCAAAAAGAACTCGTAAGAACATATCTGGTATCACCACTTACCGAAATTATACGAAGCATTGATAACTACTTTGGAGCTGAATACTTTACGCTTAAAGATATATTCATTGAGGAAAGACGTAAAATTCTTCAAACAATGCTTAAAGGTAAGTTGCAACTTTTTGCAAATACTTACGAGTCTATGTACAACGAGGGCAAGGGCTCTATATACCAAATGCAGTCTCTCGGTTTGGAAATTCCAAAAGAATTCAAGATATCGGCTCAGTACGTTTTAACAAAGCAATTTAATGATTTGTTTGTTGACTCTAGAGGCTTCTTAGACAATGATATCATTCAACAAGCTTCAGATATTAATTTTGAAGCAAAAAGAATTGGCATTGAAATAGATAAACGCCCAACTTCCAAAATCTTCAGCAAAAAAATTGCACAAAACGTAAACAGACTGTCTTATGCCTTGGATTTACAACAAGTTGAAGCAACCCTTGAACTTCTTGATTGCATTGCCAAACTTGAAATTAAAGTTGACATTGCAGAAGCTCAAAACTACTATTTCTCAAAAATTGTTACAAATATCGAAGATTTGATAAACAGTATTTCTTGTCAGGCTGACAGAGATTTGCTTATCATGCTATTTGAAATTGGTGAAAACTTGAACATCAATATGGAATACTATAAGCAAATGTTCAACAAATCTCTTGTAACTAAAACTAAATAAAATATAAAAAAATACAGAAATACTCAAATTTATAAGATAAAGATTATATAAATATTTGGCGTTTCTGTATTTTTTTATAATATACTTGAATTGTAGAAAATAATATGGAGAAAATTAAATGACAAATTCGGTTCTGGAAAAATGTACAATTCATCCTTCAGCTGTAATACACCCTTCAGCAGAAATATCAGAAGGAGTTACAATAGGTCCTAATGTAGTTATAGGGGAAGGCGTAAAACTCGGTAAAGGAACAAGAGTAATTGCAAATGCTTATGTAGAATTTGCAGAAATTGGAGAAAATTGTACAATATCTCCATTCTCAACAATAGGTTCAGAACCACAGGATTTGGGATACAAAGGAGAACCAACCAAAGTTGTTATTGGAAACGATACTATCATAAAGGAAAATGTTACTATTCACCGTGGCGCAGCTTGCGGCGATTTTACAACAAAAATCGGTAACAAATGCTTATTAATGGTTGGTTCGCATATTGCACATAACTGCGTACTAGAAGACCAAGTTATTCTGGCAAATCTGGTTACATTAGGCGGACATGTTCATGTAGGATTTGGTGCTTTTGTTGGCGGCATGAGCGTTTTTCACCAAAATATTAGAATAGGCGATATGGCTATTATAAGCGGATTCTCAGCCTCAAGACAAGACATTTTACCTTACTCTAAAGGGGAAGGTCGACCTCCTGTACCGAGAGGATTAAACGTTATTGCTATGAAACGCAGAGGTGTTCCTCAAGAAGTTAGAACTGCTACTAATGAAGCTTTTAAACTTCTTATTTCGGAAGAGTATAATACCACACAAGCCATTGAAAAGATTAAGGCTGAAATTCCTATGAACGAATACATAGAAAAAATGATTGAATTCATTAAAACTTCTAAAAGAGGTGTTCTTCTTAAAACACATAAATCAGGATATCAGTCTTTGTCTGACGAATAGTAAAATTATTCATAATTACATGTTTAAAATAAAGGGTATTAATTACAATTATTAATACCCTTTTATTATTTTTTATATAATATTAAGTTTTGTAAAACCTCAAAACACTGTAATAGCTTAACTATTCCACTTTTTAAAAATATTTTTTTCGATAAAAAAATCCCCCTATTGACTTATTATTCTTATGTGCAATAATATAATTACACACTTTAAGTGTAGCCGAAACACTAAATAGCAAAAAACTAATAACCCCAAAAATCATATAAACTCCTAGATAATAAACACTAAAAAGACCATTAGGATGCAGAAAACAAAACCCACTCGAATCACACACACAACGAGTGGTTTTTTTTAGTAAAATTAAAATATGATTATAACTTCCTTAGGAATATTTGTAAGAATACTTTCTAATTCTTATTTAAACGTATTTCAGAAAATTTTAACTAATAAAGGACAAAAGTCTTCTGTCGTTAATTTTTATACTTATGCAGGACTTTGTATTTTATGCATTTGGTTTTTGAAAGATATCACTACTATGATTATACCTTTCGTATTAATCATGGGCTTATTAGGTGCCTTGGGGAACTATTTTATAATAAAAGCTTTATCTATAGGGGAGCTTTCTACTCTTGCACCGATAAATTCTTATAAACCTATAGTAGCAATGCTGTTTGGCGTAATATTTTTAAAAGAAATTCCTTCTATTTTAGCATTGTTTGCTATTCTACTAATTATTATAGGAACATACTTTATTCTTGATATCAACAATAAAAAAACTTACAAACTGGCTATATTATATAGAATTATTGCTTTAATCTGT
This sequence comes from Candidatus Gastranaerophilales bacterium, assembly GCA_944324215.1. Taxonomy (GTDB): domain Bacteria; phylum Cyanobacteriota; class Vampirovibrionia; order Gastranaerophilales; family Gastranaerophilaceae; genus CAG-196. The sequence continues at coordinate 17,396 of CALUVP010000131.1, forward strand.
TCTGGAACAGAAGCTGTGTTTATAAAAAAAATTATTCTAATCTGCGGAACACTAAACTGCTTTATTTTATGGGTACTATCAGGTCTGTTATTTTCTTCAATATTAGTAATTTTATCCAAACATAAACCAATATTAAAAGATTATAAATACCAATTTCTGCTTATTTTAGCAGTAGGAATTATGCAATACTCTACAAATTTTGTTTTTGCAAGAATGAATGTATCTTATGCACTGGCCCTATTCCAACTTTCAACTCTTTTAAGTGTATTTTTAGGAGTCAATATTTTTCACGAAAAAAACTTAAAAAGAAAGTTAATAGGCTCAATAATTATGATATGTGGAGCAATAATACTAATTTTAAATAAATAACAGACTAAATTTTTTCAGGAAATTCATCCAAAATAAAAAGCCCTAATCTTCCTTCTCTAAAATCTTTTAAAACATAAATGGCGGTTCTCTCGGTATCGGGAGATTCGCCTTTTATAATCCATTTTCTTGCAAGAGCAATATTTTCAAGAGTTAAATCATCAACTTTATAATATTCTTTGACAAATTCATTATTGCTCAAATAAGAGAGCAAAGACTTGGCTACAGGTTCAGGAGAATATGCATTTTCAGAAACAGAACTCACAAATGCCAACTTTACAGCCTGTTCTTGATTATCTTGTCTTGTTGGTATAATACCTGGAGTATCCAATAATTCCAATTTTGGATTAATTCTTACCCACTGTTGCTGCCGTGTAACCCCTGCTTTTGCACCAATTTTAGTTTTTGAAGATTTGGTTAGTTTATTTATAACACTCGACTTACCAACATTTGGCATTCCAACAACCATAGCCCTTGCAGGTCGTCTTAAAAGACCTTTAGCCATTAGTGCTTGTATTTTAGGCTCACTGAGTTCGACTGCATACTTTACAACCTGATTTAAATCCTTATTTCCTTTTGCCTCCGTAACAATAACAGGGCACGCAGTTGTTTCTTTAAGATAATCAACCCATTTTTTTAATTCATTTTTGTCAGTTAAGTCAGCTTTATTCAACAAAAGAAGCCTTGGTTTATCACCCAAAAGCTTCTCAATGTTTGCATAACTGCTTGACAAAGGTAATCTGCCATCACGGACCTCTATAATCACATCAACCAAATTCAACTTTTCTTTAAGTTGGCGTTCTGCTTTGGCTATATGCCCCGGGTACCAGTGAATATGCAACTCAAACTACCCCTTATCTTTTTTCAATTTTTTCCTTAATACGTGTAGCTTTACCAGAACGTTCTCTTAAGTAGTACAACTTAGCACGTTTTACATCACCTTTTCTTTGAACAGTGATTTTTTCGATACGTGGTGAATATACCAAGAATACACGTTCAACGCCAACACCTTGGAATACTTTTCTTACTGTAATAGTTTTATTAATACCAGAACCGTGTTCTGCAATAATAGTTCCTTCGTAAGCCTGTATTCTTTCTTTGTTACCTTCTACGATTTTAACAAACACACGAACCGTATCACCAGGATTCATTTCCGGTAATTCTCTTGTTGTGTATTCAGCTTCTAAATTCTTAATAATAGGATTCATTTTTGCTATTCCTTATATTTTGACTATCTGTACTAATTTTTACATACATCATAAATAAAACAAAATCTAAATACAAGTAGTTTACGAGTTTTTTAAGATAATTGTAAACTTTTTTTTACTTTTGTAACATTTTACTTTAAAATTGACAAAAAGATTTCTTCACAATTTTTGTACCACTAGCCGATTATAAATAATGAAAGGTTTTTATTTTGAATCCGGTTGTATCAGGTAAATTTACAACAGCTCTAACAAAAATGACCAAGGCCGATGCAATGGCTCCCATTGTTGCGTTGGAAGGAGCTGTTGTTGCAGGAAGAACATATCAGGCTTATAAACGTGGGAAATGGGATGAAGCAAGAGAAAGATTTATTGAAGAGACCATGGGATCAATTGTATGGTTGTGCGGTGTCGGAGCAATGAACAAACTTGGAGATAAAATTGTTGCCAAAATTCTTAAAAAACCTGGTGCTAATTTTGATGTTGGAACTGATAAAGTTTTGAGAACTCCTTTTGAAAATTTTATGAAAAAAGTTGCACCTAAAGGATTTTCGTCTAAACAGGTTGCCTTAATAAAAGGAGCTAAAGTCCTTACAAGTATTATCGTGACAAATTTATTTATAGGTTTTGTAGTTCCTAAAGTTAATCAGGCTCTTACAAGACACGTTTTAAAAAGCCGACACCATCAACCTGAACAAAAAAATGCAAAAAACCCTTCATTTAAAGGCGGTGGTATAAATGCAATAAATGCCTTTACAAATGCGATTGAAAATACTAACACAGGGAAACTTCTTTCCAGTGACGCTGGTATTGCTGGCGGCAGAATGTACAACGCAAGAAGCAAAGAAGAAAGAAGAGAAGTTGCAATAAGAGATATTGGTTCGATTTACTTTTACATGTGGGCTCAAGGGCACGTTATAAATCTGATGAATTTAATTGAGTCTGGTAAAGCTACCAGATTAAATCCTTCGGCAGCACAGCTTCTTACATCGCATCTTTCAGATTTAGTTCAGGACAGGGAAATGTCCGTTGAAGAATTTAGAAAAGCGGCATTAGGAAATAATGTAAACTTACCGGCAGAACTTAAATTTGAAACAGCAAAACCTTCAGGATGGGGTAAATTAACAAAACAAAAGCCACTTGAAGTTATTAAATTAAGTGAAGTTGAAAAGGTTGTAAAAAACCCGGAAATTATAGCTAGAGCAAGGGAAATGTCTAAGCTTCAGCCAGAAAGAGTTGGAGAAGCTGTTCTTACAAAACAACAATTAATAGATACTTTTAATAAGGCTGCAATTAATGAGCCTAAATTTTTAGACAAAGCATTCTCAGAATTTACAGGCGGAGCTCACAAAGAAGAATATAGGTATGTTTCAAACAAGAAACTTTATAAATTTAAAGCAGAAATGGAAAACTATATTGAATCTTTATGCAAATCTGCTAAAGACGGAAAGATTACTCAAGATGTTTTAGCAAAAGCCCAGAAGAAAAATCTTAGTTTGAGTTGTATAAACTTCATAGCAGGATTTGGTTTTGCAGCAGCAATGCTTTCAACATATATTCCTAAGTTTCAGTACTATGTAACAAGAAAAACTACAGGAGTTGATGCATTCCCTGGAACTTATGATTACAAAAAACATCACGAGGTAAACGCTTAATAATATTGTAAAAATTTGTAAAGAAAAAAAGGAGTTTTGAAATCAGACTCTTTTTTTTTACTTTATATATGTGTAAACACAATTAGTAAGGATTAAGATTATGCTAACAGTAAGTTCCTCTGATGAAAAACAAAATACATGTTTCAAATTTATAGGAGCAGACTCTACTCCTAAAACAACTCATTTAATTTCAAATAACACATCACTTATTACCTCTAGCTCAGACGGTTCTAGCGGAGATACATGCAGCTTTTACTCTGGTCCAAGCGACGCTACAATTATGGCATTCGGAGAAAGTTGCGAAGCTGCAGGTTCAATAGCTTACTCAGGTAGTGGTGAATCTTGCGGTTCTATAGCCTATTCCGGGGGAGGGGAATCTTGCGGTTCTATAGCCTCTGTATCCGTATCTACTTCTAGTAGTGGAGGATTTTCTGGTGGTGGATGTAGCTATTCTTGCTAAAAATTTCTAATCAACAAAATATTTTTATAGCCGACTTTTTATAGTCGGTTTTTTGTTTTGTAAACTTATTGTCAAAACAAAATAATAATGATACGATTTAGTATATGGAGGCTTTATGGAAGAGATTTTTAGCATAATTCAATTTTTAAAACAAGCTGTTAAAACCGGTGCATCTGATGAGCATTTGATGGTTGGTCACTCGCCTTATCTCAGAATTAACGGATTTATAAAAAAGGCAAATACTCAACCATTGAATAAAGAAGATATTGATAATGCAATATTGGATATTGCGCCAACAACAATTAGAGACAAAATTTTAACGTTATATGATGTAGATTTTATGTATGAAATAAAAGGATGTTCTCGTTTCAGAATTAACTACAACCGACAGCTGGGCATGCCTGCGCTTGTTATAAGAAATATTCCTTATCGAATTCCTTCTCTAAAGGAGTTAAATCTTCCGGATATTATGCCGTCAATTGTTGACCAACCTAATGGTATTGTTCTTGTTACAGGTCCTACCGGGTGTGGTAAATCTACAACTATAGCTTCATTAATAAATCATATTAATGAAACAAAGGCTAAGCATATAATTACCTTAGAAGATCCTGTAGAATATGTATTTGAATGTAAAAACAGCATACTCTCTCAACGTCAGTTGGGTGTTGATACAAAATCCTTTGCCGATGGAATAAAGTATGCCTTGAGACAAGATCCCGATGTGATATTTATCGGCGAAATTCGTGATAAAGAAACTATGGCTGCTGCTTTAAAAGCTTCTGAGACAGGGCATTTAGTATTATCTACTTTGCATACAAATGATGCTGTTCAAACAATAAATAGAGTTGTTAATATGTTTGATGAAGCTAACAGATATCTTATTCGGAAACAATTATCAGAAACTCTAAGAGCAACGATAGCGCAAAAACTTGTGTACTCAGAAAAACTACAAAAACGATTTCCTGCTTGTGAAATAATGGTAGTTACATCAACAGTAAAAGATTATCTTGTAAAAGATAATCTGGAAAAAATCTATGATACTTTAAGGGATAACAATATTGATGATATGATAACTATGAATTCATCCTTAGTATCACTTGTTAATGACAACTTAATCTCTCAGGAAGAAGCTATTAGTAATTCAAATGATATTCAAGAGCTTGAAAAAATATTCAGAGGTGTATACGTAGGAACAAAAGCTTATTATGAATAATAATTACGTTACGGAAGCTATTAATTTAAAATCGTATAACTTAAATGATGCTGACAAAATTATCGTGATGTATTCCAAAGAAAATGGGCTTATTAAAGGTGTTGCTAAGGGAATAAAAAAGCCTAAGAGTAAGCTTGGAGCTCGTATGGATTTATTGGTTGCAAATTCTTTGCAGTTGATAAAGGGTCGTTCCTTGGATACAATTGTCCAAGCTCAGACAGTTAATCATTTTAGAAAGACCAGAGAAGATATGGATAAGTTAGTATTGTCATCTTATATCTCCGAGTTAGTAGTAAATTTTGGCGAGGGTTCAGAATCTGCTTCAGAAGAAATTTATAATATTCTGTACAAAGCTCTTAATAAAATTTCGAATGCGACAGAAAAAAAAGATATGTTGATAGCTGCTATAAAATTCCAGCTGAAAATACTTTTGATAATGGGTTTTTGCGTAGAATTAGACACTTGCCTTTGTTGTAGAGAACAAGTCCTTGATGAAGAAATGTATTTTTCGTCATCAATGGGAGGAATTATTTGTAAAGAATGCAATGAGCATCTTGGAGTCAGGTTAAAAATGCATAATAAAATTCGAGATTTTATGCAAGCTATGCTACAATTCGACTTTGATTATGAGAGTGAATATGATAGAAAAGCTACAGAAAAAGTTTGTCAAGTTTGTTTTGACCTGCTTGATGATTATATTAAAATTCACACAAATAAACGTCAAAAATCAGTTAAATTTATAAGGGAATTGGCAGTTTAGTATGAAAAAGTTAAGACTTGCACATCTTTATCCTAAACTTCTTAATATTTATGGAGATATTGGAAATGTTATTACCCTCAAAAAAAGATGTGAATGGAGGGGGATTGAGCTTTTAATTGATGAAATAAATATCGGAGATAAAATTAGCAATCACGACATCTATTTCATTGGTGGAGGGCAAGATTTACAACAAATTGAAGTATCAAAAGAATTGCAAAAACACAAGGATTTCTTAACTTCTGAACGAGATAATATGGCAGTTTTTTTAGGAATTTGTGGCGGATATCAGCTTATGGGACACTATTATCAACCACATAACGGAGAAAAACTTTTGGGAATTAGTTTATTAGACGCTTACACAATTGCCGGTAATAAACGCTTTATTGGAAATGTCACTATTAAAAGCGATTTTGTAGAACCAAGTACCCTAGTTGGATTTGAAAATCATAGTGGACTTACTTACTTAGAAGGAAGTACGGAACCTTTAGGTACTACTATTATTGGAAATGGTAATAACGGGAAAGATAAAACTGAAGGTGCAAGGTTCAAAAATGTTTTCGGAACATATATGCACGGATCATTTCTCCCTAAAAATCCTCATTTTGCAGATTACCTGATAGAATTAGCTCTTGGCTCAAAACCTGAACATATTGAAGATAATATAGAAATTCTTACACACAATTCTCTTGTAGGCAAAAAATATTAGTTCTTAATATACCTTAACTCTACTTGTGTATTTACGCTGTCCCCTGGGAATTTTGCCGGCAATGGTTTATAAGGTGCTCCTGATTTTACTGCATTTAATACTGAAGCATTCGCTTTTTCATTAGTAGATTTAACAATTACAGGTGCAGTTATTTCACCGTTCTTTTTTACCCTGAACTGAACTGTAACTTCATAATCTGAATTTGCTTTGTATGGAGTCCAATTATTATGCACTGCATTTGGCAAATACTCAAAGTATTGATTAAGATTTTGAATTTCTGCTGTTTGTTTTGACTTTTTTAAATCTTCTTTTGCTGGTATAACGATTTCGTCCGCAAATGAAGGTAACACAAAAGCTGAAAATACAGCTATTAACAATACTTTATTCAAAACTCTATTAAACATATAACACCTACCTTACGTATATTCTAGGCAATCTCACTTTTAACCTACAAGTTAGTTCATAGTTAATAGTATGCAATATTTCTGCCCAACTATCAAGTGATAAAGATTTATCATCTAAAAGAGTTACAACATCCCCAACATGAGCTTCGACGCCATCCAAGTCAAACATCATCTGATCCATAGTTATATTACCAATTTGTCGTACTTTATGACCATTGATTAAGCCATATATCTTGTTTGAAAGATTTCTTGATACGCCATCTGCATATCCGATTGGAATTGTAGCAACTTTTACTGGCTCTTTAGCTATGAATTTATGTGAATAACTAACACCTTCACCAGCTTTTACTTCGTGAATATTAGTTATTCTGCCTTTCAAACCCATCACCTGTTTTAATTTCGGTTTATAGTTTACTTTTTCCGGTAAATCAGGATAAAGCCCGTACAAAGATATTCCGACTCTTACCATATTGGATTTT